>JAPPOT010000689.1:2180-2757 GCA_028817855.1 Myxococcales bacterium | reverse complement strand
GTGTAGCCGGTAGCTTCGAAGTCACACCGCTGCTGCGCGTGCTAGGCGAGCTGACCGGTGCGACCCAATTCAGCTCTCAGCTGGACGAGAACCCAGTCGAGTTTCGTGTGGGCGGCGCGCTCAGCGTGGGCGACTTCGACATCTCCCTGGGCGCCGGCGCGGGCATCTTGAGCGGCGTCGGCGTCCCGAACTTCCGCGTGATCGGCGGGCTGGGCTGGAACCCGGCCGGTCTGGACACCGACGGTGATGGTGTCGGAGACGAGCACGACGCCTGCCCGTCGGAGCTCGAAGACGTCGACGGCTACCTGGACGACGACGGCTGCCCCGACGTGGACAACGACTCGGACGGTCTCGACGACACTGTCGACAAGTGCCCCGACGAACCGGAGGACCCTGACGGTACCGAGGACCAGGACGGCTGTCCCGACCGCGACAACGACGCCGACGGCATCGAGGATGGCTACGACTCCTGCCCGGATGAGCCGGAGGACAAGGACGGCGATCGCGACAGCGACGGCTGCCCGGACAACGACCGGGATCGCGACGGCGTACCGGACGACACCGACAAGTGTCAGAA
>JAPPOT010000689.1:0-2170 GCA_028817855.1 Myxococcales bacterium | reverse complement strand
ACACCGACAAGTGTCCGAACGATCCCGAGGACACCGACGGCTTCGGCGACGAGGACGGTTGCCCCGAGACGGACTTCGACGGCGACGGCGTAGCGGACGACGAGGACCAGTGCCCTGACGAGCCCGAAGACCTCAACGGCGTCGAGGACACCGACGGCTGCCCCGAGACACCGGCCGAGCCCGATGGCACTCAGCCGGCGGCCACCGAGCCTGGGGCGGCACCGGAAGACGCACCGCCAGCGCCCTGACGCGGCTTTTTTGACGGCCCTGTGGTTCCAGGGCTAGCTCAGCCCATGGGACGCAGCGGCGTCGTTTTGGGAATTCTGGTCGCGGGCTGCAACGTGGAGCCGCCGGGTGAGTTGCTCGGCGAGTACGACCTGCGGGGGGCGCTGCTCGAGAACACCTGCGGTGTCGAGGCGCTTCCTGCGAACGACCCTCTGCTATTTCAGGCGCAGATCCGCGACGACGACGGCCGGGCCCTGTGGTTGATGATGCCGCCTGCACGCCCAGGCGTGCTCGAGGACGATGGGGACTTCTCCTTCGAGACCGAGAGCAGCTTCCAGGTCGATCCCGACCGCCCGGCGCAGGGCCCCGATCCGTTCGCACCCGATCCCGAGGCCTTCACCGACGAGGCCTCGCTGGAGGCTTTCGCACCCGCCGGCAGCCAGGCTGGGCCCGCGTGCACCCTCCTGATCATCGAGCGCATGAACGGCACCCTGTGGCGCGACCTGCATGGCGTCTACGACGCGAGTGACGCCGCCGAAGACGTCGACGACGAGACTGCCGGTCTTGACCTGGTGGGAGAGAACGAGATCGAAATCCGCGCAGCCAGCGGAAGCGACTGCCGCCTCGTCATGTCGGACCAGGGCGGCCCTTTTGAAGCCCTCCCCTGCCACGCGCTCTACGAGATCGACGGAACGCTGATTGAGGAGTGAGCGGGCCTACTCCTTGAGCGGCGGCTCTTTCGGCGGTGGCTTGGCGACCTCGGTACTCGGTCGCTCGGGTGCCATCGCGACCGAGGCCCGCCCCGGGACGCGTCGCTCGGCCAGCATCAGGATGCGACTCGACTCGGCGCCGAAGAACATGCCGCGGGTAGCTTCCTGACCGCTCACCTCGAGCACGCGGAAACCGTTCGTCTGCATCAGCTGTCCAAGCTCGTGCAGCGCGTAGAGTCGGATCGAGTAGTCCGCCTGCGACTGCTGCCCATCCTCTCGCATCATGGTGCGCTTCACGACCAGCCGCGAGTTGAAGTAGTTGAAGTCGCTCTCCTCCATGCACACGCACTCGTCGCCCTCGAACCAGACCAGGTTCGGCTGGGAACTGATGACGTAGTCGCGGTTGACGACGTCCAGCAGGATGCGGCCGCCGGGCTTCAACGCCTGGTGCAGGCGGGAGAGCACGTCGACGTTGGCCTCGTCGTCGAAGAAGCCGAAGGTCGTGCCCATGCAGATCACGGCATCGAAGGTTCCCTCGAACTCGATCTCCCGGATGTCCGCGTGCAGGAAGTTGATCTTGAGGTTGCTCTGCTGTGCAGCCTCCGCGGCGCGCGTGATCATCGTGAGTGAGAGATCGAGGCCGACCACCAGATGACCTCGCCGCGTGAGCTCGAGGGCGTGCAGCCCGAGGCCGCATCCGACGTCGAGCACGGTCGCGCCGTCCGCCAGGCCGAGGCTGGCCTCGATGAAGTCGACCTGCCGCGCAACCTGAGCGTCGGTGGGCGGCAGCACGCTGAGCAGGTAGTCCTCGGAGAAAAAGCGCTCCCACCACTGGCGAGCGCGCTTGCGTCGCGCCTTGGCTTCCTTTTCCTTGCCGGGAGGCGGCGGGGGCGGCGCAGCCTTGGCGCGCACCTCCGGAGGCGGCGGCGGTGGCGTGCGCGAGCGCGAGTGGAGGCCCTCGACCTCCCCCTCGGCGTCTTCGACGTCCACCAACTCCTCGAGCTCCTCGGCCTCCTCGACCACGTCGCGCACCGCGCGCCCCACCGGCTCGTCAACCAACGTCGCTCGCTCATCGGACGGCCGGTCGTCCTTGGGGACACGCTCCTCCACGGTCACTCCGGCATCGGGCGCCGGAGGAGCTGGCTGCTCAGGCGCGGGGTGCACAGGCTCGGGCGGCGCAGGTGCGGGCTCGGGTGTAGGCTCCGGCGGGGGATTGGAGATGCTGGGATCGATGA
>JAPPOT010000015.1 GCA_028817855.1 Myxococcales bacterium | reverse complement strand
TCTTCGAGCCGGGGCTCGACACCATGATCGCGCGCAACGTGGAGGGGGGCCGGCTGTGCTTCACCACCGACGTGGCCGGCGCGGTCAACGGGGCCGACGTGATCTTCGTGGCGGTTGGAACGCCCCAGCGCTCCGATGGCGCCGCCAACCTGTCGGCCGTCGATGCGGTGGCAGAGACCGTGGCCGCGAACGTGGGCCGCGAGTGCGTGCTGGTGCTCAAGAGCACGGTGCCCGTCGGCACGAACGCGCGCGTGCGCAAAATCATCGAAGGCGCCGATACCGCCTTCCCCATCCACGTGGTGAGCAACCCCGAGTTCCTCAAGGAGGGCGACGCGGTCACCGACTTCATGCGTCCCGATCGCATCGTGGTCGGCTGCGACACGGACGACGAGTTCGCGCGCGACCTGATGCGACGCCTCTACCATCCGTTGTCGCTCAATCAGGAGAAGATCGTCTGGATGGAGCCGGCCAGCGCAGAGCTCACCAAGTACGTCGCCAACACCATGCTGGCGATGCGCATTTCGTTCATGAACGAGATCGCTTCCCTCTGCGAGCAGGTCGGAGCCGACGTCAACGACGTACGCGTCGGCGTCGGGCTCGACAGCCGCATCGGCCCCAAGTTCCTCTACGCCGGCCCTGGCTATGGCGGCTCCTGCTTCCCCAAGGACGTGCAGGCGCTGATCCACGTGGCGCGCGAGTTCGGCGTGCCGCTCGAGCTGGGCGTGGCCACCGACCACGTCAACCAGCGCCAGAAGGGCGTGATGCTGCGCAAGCTCAAGAAGCAGTTCGACGGCGACCTGCGCGGCAAGAAGATCGCCCTGTGGGGCATCGCCTTCAAGCCGCGCACCGACGACTTGCGCGAGTCCCCGGCGCTGACCCTGATCGAGAGCCTGCTGGCCGAGGGCGCCGAAATCTACGCCCACGACCCGGAGGCGCGCGCCAACGCCGCCGAGATGTTCGGCGACAAGGTCAACCTGCCCGAGGCGCAATACGAAGCCGTCGATGACGCCGATGCCCTGGTGCTGGTGACCGAGTGGCGCCAGTACCAGAACCCCGACTTCGAGCGCATCAAGAAGGCGATGCGCACGCCGGTCCTGCTCGACGCCCGCAACATCTGGTCGACCTACGGCCTGACGAAGCAGGGCTTCATCTACATGGGCATCGGGGTGCACGGAAGCTGAGTCGGAGCCGGCCGTGGGCAAGACAATCCTCGTCACCGGAGCGGCCGGCTTCATCGGCAGCCACACCGCCGAGCGTCTGGCGCGGCGCGGAGATACCGTGATCGGGCTGGATGCGTTCGACGACTACTATGACGTCGGGCAGAAGCGGGACAACGTGGCAGCGGTGCGGGCCGCGGTGCCGGCGGGCAGCTTCGAGTTGGTGGAGGGAGACATCCGCGACCGCGAGCTGGTGGACCGGTTGTTCGAGCAGCACCGCTTCGATGCGGTGGTGCACCTCGCGGCGCTCGCCAACGTGCGCTACTCGATCGGCAAGACGCTGCGCTACTACGACGTCAACGTGACCGGCACCATCCACCTGCTGGAGGCGGCCACAGCGCACGAGGTGGGCAACTTCGTCTTTGCCTCGACCTCTTCGGTCTATGGCGAGACCCGCACCCTGCCCTTCGTGGAGACGGACCCGGCTGACCGCAGCCTGGCGCCCTATCCGGCCAGCAAGCGCGCGTGCGAGGTCCTCGGCCACAGCTACCACGAGAACCACGGCCTCAACTTCACCGCCCTGCGCTTCTTCACGGTCTACGGCCCGCGCAATCGCCCGGACATGATGGCCTTCATGCTCCTGCAGAGCGTGACCGAGGGGCGCCCGATCAAGCTCTTCGGCGGTGGCCAGCTCAAGCGCGACTGGACCTTCGTCGCCGACATCACGAGCGGGATCGAGGCCGCGGTCGATCGCCCCCTCGGCTACGAGGTGCTCAACCTCGGTCGCGGCGAGCCCGTGTTGCTCGCCGACTTCGTCCAGACCGCGGAGCGTCTCGCTGGCGGCAAGGCCAACCTCGAGAACGTGCCCCGGCCCTCGTCCGACATTCCCGAGACCTACGCCAACATCGACAAGGCACGCCGGCTGCTGGGCTACGAGCCCAAGACGAGTGTGGCCGAGGGGATGGAGCAGGTCTGGGCCTGGTACTCAGCGCGAACCTCCTAGGGGGACGCGGTTGGGCAGCTAGCCTGGACCCGATCGAGCCCCACCCCGAGCGATGAGTGGGGACGCGGCTAGGAAGTGAGCCTGGCCCACACCGATCGAGGAGATGATGACGCCGCGGCCAGGCTCACTTCCTAAGCGCGTCCCCATGCTGTTTCGAGGGTAGCCAGACGTGTACCCTCCCGCGTCATGTCACTCCGTGAGCGTGCTGCCTTCTGGCTGACGACCGGTGTGATGGCGTGGCTGGTCGTGCTCTGGGTCGATGCGGTGCACGCGCTCAGCCACGGGGGTGGGTCCGGGCTGCGGTTGGCGGCGCCGCTGCTCGGCCTGGCGTGGGGGCTGGTGAGCGGGCTCGTGCTCTGGAGTGGGTCCTTGGTGGTGCCGCTGCTGCAGACTGGCATGGAGCGAGCGTGCGAGCGGCTCGGCTTCACGCTCCCACGTCATGCGGCGCTCGTGGTGCTCGCGGTTCCTCCGGCCACCTACGCGCTGCTTCCCGCGCACGCCGTCTTCTCCGCCCATCCCGCCACCCTGGCGCTCTTTGCCGTCTACCTGCCCTTTCCGCTGGCGGTGGCGGTTCTGTGGATCGGGGCTCTCTGGGAACGCAGCGCTGCACGCTGGCCCGTGGTGGGCTGCTGTGCCGCTGCAGTCCTGGCGCTTCACTTCGTCAACGCGTGGTACTACCCCGGCCTCTATCCCCCCGTGCACCACGCCCTCACAGGGGTCGCCCTCGGCGTTGCCGTCATCGGGGTCGCCTTCCTCCTGCGCGACACGGTACGCCGCGCCCATGCAGCCGCAATCGCCGTAGCCGTCGCACCCGGGCTGCTCGGCTCCGGCCCGAGCGCGGCGCGCTCCGATGCCCACTTCGACGGCACCGAGCTGCAGCACGTCATGGTGTGGACCGATGCCCTGCTCGATCGCGACGGCGATGGCGTCGCCGGGTGGCCCGGCGTGGACTGCGACGATGGCGATCCGCGCGTCAGCCCGCTGCGCGTGGAGCTCCCCGGCAACGGCATCGACGACAACTGCCGCCTCGGCGATCGCAAGGCGACCGTGGCCGCGCCTGCGCCCGCCGCCATTCCGCCGCCGGCAGGGCTCGCGGCCTGGCGTTCGACCCGCCCGCGCTGGAACCTGCTTCTGATTCTGATCGACACCCTGCGGGCCGACGTGGTTGGCGCCCTCGGCAGCCGTCGCGGCCTCACCCCGAACCTCGACGCGCTGGCGGCGCGCTCCGCGCTCTTCACCCAGGCTCGCACCACGCACCCGCGTACGGGCCCGGCGCTCGTCTCCCTCGCCCGCGCCCGCTATCACGGCCGGAACCTGGTCTGTCGGCGTGATCTCCACGGCGGTGCGCCCACGCTCGGCACGCGCCTCGCCGAGCGCGGCTACCGCGTGGCTGCGCGGCTCGTTGGCGACCGGTGGCTCGGTACCCCCGGCGCGATGGGCTGGGGCCGCGTCACCCAGCGCGACACCTTCCAGATGCGCAGCGACGCCGCCGTCACGCGCGACGCCCGCCAGCTGATTCGGGGCGACCAGCCCTTCGCCCTGTTGGTCCACTACGCCGACCCGCACTCGCCCTACCTGTCCCATCCGGGCGTCGCGCCCCGTGGCGACGGCATCGCAGCCGCCTACGGTGCCGAGGTGGAGGCGACCGATCGCGAGCTGGGTGCCCTGCTCGCCGCCCTGGCCGAGCAGGGCCGCGCCGACGACACGGTCGTCGTGGTCCTGTCCGACCACGGCGAGAACCTCGGCGAGCGCGGCTCGCGCGGCGGGCACCACGGCGTCTCCGTCTACGACGAGGACGTGCGCGTGCCGCTGGTCGTGCACCTGCCCGGTCGTGAGGCGACCCGGATCGACGCGCCGGTCTCGATCGCCGACGTCGCCCCCACCTTGCTCGAGCTGCTCGGCGCTGCGCCGCTGCCTGACGCCGACGGCCGCAGCCTCGCCGGTCCGATCTTCGGAGCCGCACCCCAGGCCGGACGCTGGACGCTCAGCGAGTACTACGATCCCGACTACCAGCTGCGCGCGATCGTCTCGGGTCATCACAAGCTGATCCAGGACGTGGGCAGCGGTGTGGCGCGCCTCTACGACGTCAGACGCGACCCCGGCGAGCTGCGCGACCTGGCGCGCGCCGAGCCCGAGCGCCGCGCGGAGCTCAGTGGTCTGCTCGACACCTGGATCGAGCACCGTGCGGACCCGACTGAGCCCCACCCCGAGCGCTGCCCTTAGCCCCGGGCCGCTGCCCGAGGATTCTGGCTCGAGGAGCGGCGTGGCTGTGCGATGCTGCGCGCATGGCCCCGTGCGTGTCGGTTCTGGTGCCCAGCTACAACAAGCGCGAGCACATCGAGCAGACCCTGAAGAGCATCTACGATCAGCGCTTCGAGGACTGGGAGCTGATCGTGGTGGACGACGGCTCGACCGATGGCAGTCCCGCGCTGCTGGAGTCCCACCGAGAGCGCGCGACGATCATCCTGGGCGACAACCGCGGCGCCAGCGCGGCGCGCCAGCGTGCCCTGGAAGTATCCCGCGGCCGCTTCATCCAGTACCTCGATGCCGACGACCTGATCCTGCCGGACGCGCTCGAGCGCCGCGTCGAGGCGCTCGAGCGCACCGACGGGGATGTCGCCTACTCCGACTGGCAGCGCTTCACCTCCAGCACCGACGGTGCCCTCGAGCGCGGTGCGGTGGTCGCCCAGTCGATGCCAGACGCCCACCCCGATCCTGAGGTCGCCTGCGTCGCTGGCTTCTGGGCACCGCCGGCGGCCCTGCTCTATCGGCGTGCCCTGATCGACCGCATGCCGCCCTGGAGCGAGCAGCTCCCGGTCATCCAGGATGCCCGCTACCTGCAGGAGGCCGCCCTCGCGGGTGCCGCCTTCGTGCACGTTCCCGGGGTCTCGGCGCTCTATCGCGACGATGCCGAAAACAGCCTCTCGCGCCGCGACGAGCTCGCCTTTGCGCGCGACGTGGTGCTCAACGCCGAGCAGATCACGCAGGTCTGGCGGGCCCGCGGAGACCTGGAGCCGCGCCATCGCAGCGCCCTCGCCAGCGCCCACGACTACGCCGCGCGTGTGGCCTTCCGGCGCGACCCAGAGCTCTTCCAGCGCGCGCTCCGTCAACTCCGCCAGCTGGGCGAGCTGCGCCCGGCCGGCTGGCCGGCGGTTGCCAACCACCTCCGCCGCGCACTCGGCACCCGCGGCGCGAGCTATGCCCTGGCCCTCCTACGCCGCCCTCCAGGTTGATCGTGTGGGGCGAGGGAATCGTCGAGTGGCGTTCCGCGGGTGGTGCTCCGCGGAACTGGCCACCGGGCGCATCAACGCTGCACGCTCAACGCCCGCCGAACTGCGTCGACCAGCGTGGTGCGCTCTCGCTCCCAGCTGAAGCGGCGCTCGGCGGCCGACAGGGCCGCGGTCTTTGCGCGCTCGAGGGCGGCCGGGTCGTCGAGCCAGCGTTGCAGGCCCTGGGTGAGCGCCTCGATGTCGCCCGGGGCGTAGGTGAAGCCGACGTCGGGGGCCTCGGCGAGCACCGCGCGTTGCCCGGTGGTCTCGGTCGCGGCCACGGCCAGCCCGGCGAGCAGGTAGAAGAAGAGCTTGTTGGTGACGGTCCGCATGCGGTTGTCGCTCACCGGTTGCTCGAGCGCGAAGCCGACGTCGTGCTCGGCGCAGCGGCTCAGTAGCTCGCCCGGGGGCACCTGACCGTGAAACCAGAGCCGCCCCGCGACGCCAGCTTCTGCGCCGAGCCGCTCGAGCTCCGCGCGCACGTCAGCGTCGGCATCGCCGCGCAGGTGCACCTGCACATCGCCCTTCAACCGTCCCGCCGCAGCGATCAGATCCTGCAACCCGCGGTCGAGCCCCAGCGACTGCGAGTACCAGCAGAGCGACAGCGCGTCGCCCTGCCGGTCCTTCTGAAGACCGTCGAGTCCCTCGCGCTCGCTCCACGGAAAGACGTTGTGCACCACGACGGGCGGCGTGATTCCGTGGCGAGCGGCGAGCGCCTCCCCCATCGCCGGCGACGCGGCGCTCACGTAGGCGCAGCTGGGCAGGTGGCGGTCCATCAGCGCGTGTACGCGCTGTCCTTCCGCGCTGGTCTGTTGCGGTGCGTTCAGCTCACCGAAGTGGTCGTCCTCCGCGTCGAAGGCGAGCCGCGCACGGTGCAGCCGTGACGCCGCCCGCGCCACCGGCAGCGCCGCCAGGTTGTGGGCGATGTAGAGGTCGGCCCGCTGGGCCAGCACCGCCTTCAGCAGCGGTGCCGTCGCGGCGCTGTGCGCCAGCTCGTCAGCCCCGGGCAGGCCGCCCAGCAGGTCGCTCAGCAGTCGCGCCGCGCGGCTCGCCCCGGCGCTCAGCACGCCGACCGCGCTGGCGCGTCGCGTGTTCGCGTCCCAGCGCACCGCCTCGTAGGACCAGCCGCGGCCGCTGGCCAGCTCCTGATCCCACGCTTCCATCCACGGCAAGGTGTGGCACACGACCACGTGTACCGCGTAGCCGGCCTCTGCCAGTGCGTCGGCCTCCTTGACCACGCGCGGCCCGCTGCTCAGGCAGCCCGAGCTCACGACGCAGATACGCTCACCCACGCTCGGGCTCCACGCCGAAGTGCTCGCGGATCGCGGCCACCACGCGCAGCCGGTAGTCCGACCACGCGTTGCGCGCCGCCGTCGCCTCCGCGGCCTCGCGCATCTCGCGCAGCGCCACTGGGTTGTCCAGGCACCACTGCATCCGCGTCGCGAGCGCAGCGGGATCGCCGGGCTCCACGACCCAGCCATTGACGCCCTCCTCGATCAGGTCCGCTGCGCCCACGTTGCGGGTCGTGATCACAGGCAGTCCGTGGGCGAGCGCCTCGGTCACGACCATGCCGAAGCCGTCGCACACGGACGGGAAGACCAGCACGCTCGCGCGCTTGTAGCGCTCGAAGAGCTCCGGGCGCGGAATGCTGCCCAGCGTCTCGATCGAAGGGGCCAGCGCTGCGCGCTGCGCGGCGCCCAGCGTCCACTGACCCGCGAGCACGAGCCGCGCACCCCCGCCAGCCCCGAGCTGCTCCCAGGCCGCGAGCAGATGTGGCGCGCCCTTGCGCACGGACACCACCCCCGCGAACAGGAAGCTCCCGGCGTCTTGCTGCACGTCGCGCCAGCTGCCGTCCAGCTCGGGCGCCCCGAGGGGCACCACCCGCACGCGCTCGCCCGGGTATCCAGTGTCGGTCAGCGTCCGCGCCGTGAATGCCGAGTTGGCGACCACCAGCTCGGCAGCGTCCAGCTCGGCCTGCTTGCGGGCGTTGCGCTCCTGCGCGAGCCGCTGCGTGGCCCGGTAGTGGTCCGTCTCGGCCTCGGGCGCCGCCTCGAGCTCGCGCGCCAACAGCGCCTCCATGAAGCGATAGTGGGGCGACGCCAGGTCGAAGACCGTGTGTACCCCCAACTCCCGTGCCCGCTCGAAGCTCGCGCGGCAAGCGTGCTCGTAGCCGTAGATCGCCCAGTCCCGGGTCGACAGCCCCGCCGCCACGCCGCGGTCGAAGCTGTGCATTGTGCGTTCCCAGATCCGATCGCTCACGACCTCGCCCGCGCCCAGCATGCGCGCGCCAGTCCGCACCAGCTCCCAGGTCGGTTGGCGCCGTACCCGGGCCGCGGGAATCCCGGGCAGGCTGCGGCGCCGCAGCTGCCCGGCGAGGCGTCCGCCGAGCGCGCGCTCGAGCACCGCGCCGACGCCGCGCTCTCCCTCGTGTACGAAGGTCGTCTCGTAGCGCGCCAGCATCCCCGCCTCGAGCAACCCCCGCGCCACCTCGGTCGCAGCGGGCATCACCCCGGGATAGCTCACGACGGTCGGCAAGCCCATGATCGCTGCGAGCCTATCAGAACGACGGTCGGCTCTCGCTCTCGGATGTCCTGGAGCGCCGGCGGCGTTTGCCCCTCCGCGCGGGTTGTCACACGTCCTCGCGCGAGAACGCGAGGTTCCCCCACTGCACGTCTGCCCGCAGCCACTCGAGCACCGTCATCCTGTAGCCCGCCTCGCGAAGTGATGCGGCAGCCGCTCCGCGGGCTCCCGCCTCACAAATGATGTGCCGCGGCCGCAGGCGCTCGATGCACTGGGCCATGCCGGCGACGACATGCTGCTCGGCGCCCTCGACGTCGATCTTCACCATGTCCATCCGCTCGAGACCGACTCGCCGGGTCCATGAGTCGAGCGTCGTCACCGGTACCTGGATCGTCGCCTCACTCGTGAGTGCACCGCTCTCCAGATGTCCGTCCCACGGCGTCAGGCTCGAGATCCCTGTATTCGACGGGTCCTGCGACACGAAGAACTCGAGCGCCTCCGCGTCCCTGTCGGAGACGGCGAGTTGCACCAGGTCGAGCACGTCGTCCAGCCGATTGCTGGCTACCTGACGCTCGAGCTGCCTCATCAGCGTGGGGTTGGGCTCAAACGCATAGACATGCCCGGTCGAGGCCACACATCCGGCTGCGATGAGCGCAAAGTAGCCCTCGTTCGCCCCGACGTCGACGAAGACATCACCTGGTCGCAGCTGTTGCCGCACGAAGCGGACAGTCTCCGGCTCGCGCGGCACGCCATAGAAGTAGAGATCGCCGAGCAAGCCCACGGGATCGATCCATAGCGTCAGACCACCAGGGAGTGCGACGGGGCGCAGGCGCTGCTCCTGGCCAATCAGGTGATCGAGTAGATCCTTCCGGAAGCGGCTACGGACCGCCTCCGTGCCGGGCACCGTTCGTGTGTGGCGCAGCGCGCCCACCGCACCCCGTTCGAGCGCTGGCGAGGTCCGGGCGGCAGCCAGCAAGGCTCCCGCCGCACCATCGGCCAGTCGTGAGCGCAGCTGCTTGGCGGCCCGTCGCATTGCGACCATTCCTCTCGACCGCACTTAGCACGGCTCGCGGGGTTCAGGCACCGCAGTCTGTGTGTTGACCTCGCCCGTAGGCCAAGAAACACTTGTAGCAGCAATGGCATCTGGACACGTCAGGGTGCTGGTCTCTGCGCCCTACCTCCAGCCCGAGCTGGGTCGCTTCCGGCCCCGCCTGGAGGATGCTGGCTGCGAGCTCGTCGTCCCAGCCGTGCATGAACGGCTCGAGGAGGATGACCTGCTGACGCTCGTGGCCGACGTCGATGGTGTGATCTGCGGCGACGATCGCTTCACCGAGCGGGTCCTGGCCGCTGCTCCGCGCCTGAAGGTGATCTCGAAGTGGGGCACGGGGGTCGACTCGATCGATCGTGAGGCTTGCGCTCGCCGCGGCATCACCGTGTGCAACACGCCCGACGCCTTCAGCATCCCGGTCGCCGAATCCGCCCTGGGCTATGCCCTCTGCTTCGCCCGCAACCTGGTGGCGATGGCAGCGCAGATGCGCGAGGGCGGATGGCGAAAGACCGCAGGTCGCTCCCTCTCCGAGTGCACTTTCGGCATCGTCGGTGTCGGCAACGTCGGAAAGGCGCTGGCCAAGCTGCTGCAGCCCTTCGGCGCGCGCGTGCTCGCCAATGACAGTCGCCAGCTCGCGCCCGCGGAGCTCACGGCCTCCCGGGTCGAGATGGCGCCCCTCGAGCAGCTCCTGTCGGACGCCGACTTCGTCAGCCTCCACTGCGACCTCAATCCAACCAGCCACCACCTGATCGGCGCGGCTCAGCTCGCAGCGATGAAGCCCACCGCGGTGCTGATCAACACCGCCCGCGGCTCGATCATCGACGAGCCGGCCCTGATCGCGGCATTGCAGGCAGGCGCGCTCGCTGGCGCTGCCCTCGACGTCTTCGAGCACGAGCCCCTCGCCCCGGATAGTCCCCTGCGCGCCATGGACAACGTATTGCTCGCCCCCCACAATTCCAACAGCAGCCCGCGCGCCTGGGAACGCGTACACGAGACGACCATCCACAACCTGCTGGCTGCGCTGGGCCGGGAATGAAAAAGACGGTGCTCATCACGGGCGTGCAGGGCGGCGTGGGCCGCGCAACCGCGTCCCTGTTCGCCGCTGAAGGTTGGCGCGTGATCGGCGTCGACCGCGCGGAAGGTGATTCCCCTCCCCGCGTCGATCGCCACATGCGCGTCGATGTGGGCGACCCGGGGGCATGCGAGCGGATGTTCGCCGAGCTCGCAGGCACCGAGCTCCACGCGCTCGTCAACAACGCCGCCATCGCGACCTACAAGCCGCTGCTCGAGACCACGCCGGCCGAGTGGGACGCGGTGCTTGCGAGCAACCTGCGTGCGGCCTTCCTCACCACCCGCGCGGCCCATCCGTTGCTCAAGGGCAACGCCGCCGCGATCGTCAACGTTTCCTCGGTTCACGCGGTGGCGACCTCGCGAGACATCGCGGCCTACGCCGCGAGCAAGGGTGGTCTGGTTGCCTTCACCCGCGCAGCCGCCATCGAGCTCGCGCCCGACGACATCCGCGTCAACGTGGTCGTGCCGGGTGCGGTGGACACGCCGATGCTTCGCGACGGCCTCGCTCGCGCAGGTGAGCACACCCCGGAGCAGGCGCTCGAGGCGCTCAACGCGCGTCATCTTCGCGGCCGCGTGGCGGACCCCGCGGAGATCGCGCAGACCATCCTCTTCCTCGCCGACCCCGTGCGCTCCTCCTTCATCACGGGCGCCACCCTGACTGCCGACGGTGGTGCCACCGCCCGGCTGAGCACCGAGTAGTCGCCGTGCAAGACTGCACGACCATCTCCGCGCCCTTCAAGAGCGGCACCAACTTGGTGAGGAACATCGTGCACCCGCTGCAGAGCGGCGGCAGCGCGGGCTTCGAGAGCATCTACGACGTGGTCCTCTGGCCCGAGTCATCGAGCACCCCGGCCGCCCTGCCAGCGAGGTTCTTCAAGAGCCACACCCGGCCAAGCCCGCCACTCTACTCCGTGGCCGGCGAGGGGCCGGACGTGAAGTGCGTCGTCGTGTGCGCCGTTCCGAGGACGGGAGTGTCCTTCAAGCAGCTCCTCGAGAGCTACACCGACGTCAGGGGCAGGGGGCGCCGGTGCAGGTGCCGCCCTGGGCGCTGACCGCGATGCGGCCGTAGCCGCCGCCGCCACCGCTGCCGCCGTCAGAGCTGTTGCCCTCCGCGCCCGTGCCACCGGGTGCGCTTGGGCTGGTGCTTCCGCTAGCGCCGTTCTCGCCGCCGGCCGAGGCATCGCTTCCGTCGCCTCCGTTGGCCGAGAGCGTCGCCGAGCTGACGTCCACGTCGAAGCCCTCGAGCAGGATGCCGCCGCCGCTGCCGCCGCCCGCGCCACAGTCGCGGTTCTCACCATCGCCACCGTTCGCGGCGATTGATCCCGACACGGAGAGCGCGCCTGCCGCGGAGATCTGGATGGCGCCCCCACCGGCGCCGCCGGCCTCGTTGCACTCCACCGTGGTGCCGCCCGCGCACCCGGCGCGCAGCGGCTGCAACTCGGCGGTGCCGTGCTCCGCGCCACCGGCGCCCGCGGGCTCGTCGCCGTCGTCGCCGGTCCCGCCGGCGCCCCCGGCGGTCCCGAAGCCTCCTCCGCCACCACCGCCGGTGTTGCCGGAGGTCGAGGGGCTGTCTTCACCCTGTCCCATGCCGTCGCAGCCCTGGTTGCCTCCGGCACCGGGCATTCGACCGTCGGCGCTCGCGTCGACGCCACCCTGCACGGTCGCGTCGCCGAACACCGCCAGGACCGCGGGCCGTGAGCCGGTCACCCGCAGGCTCCCGCTGATCGTCAGCTCCACCGCCGTCACCACCGCGACCTCGCCGCCACCATCCTGCGTCTGCACCACGACCGGCGGCTCGGTTCCGCTGCACCAGGTCGTGAAGGACGGTGTGCCGTCCGTGTTCAGCACCGCGTCGCAGTCGATCACCGTGCTCGCGTCTGCGGCGCCCGGGTCGAGCGCGTCCGGATCGAAGTTGCTCGGCGTGTAGTCGAAGCTGCACGTGTCCGCGCTCGGATCCGCGCACGGGTTCGGTGCCGCGCCCATGTCGCAGATCGAGTCCGTGCAGGTCCCGCTCATGCAATCGCTGTCCTCCACGCACGAGTCCCCGTCCGCGCAGGGATCGCAGCCCGGGCCTCCGCAGTCGGTGTCCGACTCGAAGCCGTTCTTCATGCCATCGGCGCACGCATCCACTCCCGGCTCCTCCGGGGGCGGACAGGCTGTGCACTCCCCGAAGAAGCCATCCTCGGGCGACATCGCATCGAACACGCACACCCGCATGCCCTGCTCGCTCGTACCCGGACAGGCGCAGCCCCCGACCTCACCCATCGTGCATGGATCGCCTTCCGGCACCTGCTCGACCGGTACGGCCTTGTCATCGGCACCTTCATTCCCGCCAGCGCCGCCGTCGACCGCGCCTACGTCGCCAGGCCCATCGGCCACGGGGTCGTCGACGCTGAACCCTCCCGCGCACCCCAGCAGCAGGGCCGCCCCGAGAAGCGCCCCCGCGAACACCAACCTACCCTGATCCATGCTGCACCTTCCGCCCAGTCCCCACAGAGCGTCCCAACACGCATCAAACCTAGCACATCTGCGGCGCGTTCCCCTGTGCCGTAGGGCGGGCGCGAGCACCGGTGGATTGACTGCCTGCTCACATTTTGAGCCCGCCGTGCCAGCGGCTCACTTGCAGGTCAGGCGCTCCCCCAACGCTAGCTCCTCCGGCACGCATGCTCCCGCGCGCCCGAACACCCGGACGAGTTCCGCATCCGCGAAGCCATCACACACCGCGTCGGGGTGGCCGCCATCCCCCGCGCAATCGCAGAGCTCTCCGCAAAACCCCACGTCCCCGATCCCGCCCATCTCCGCCGCCAACACGCAGCCCCCGCGTGGCGCCGAGCTCATCAACGGCGCGCAGTCGCCGCCCTCGCCGAACACACAGCGGTGCCCGCACACGCCGTAGCCCTCGCTCAGCTCGACGCACAGGCCATCGCATTGCCCGGGGCCGCCATCCGATACGCACGCCTCGCCCAGCCGCCCGTCCTCGACGCCGGCGCCCGCCACACATGCCCCGGTCCGCACATCGCAGCCGCGCCCTTCGCCGCAGTCGTCGTCCGCCGCGCACACCGGTCGGCAAAAGCCATCCCGCGGGGCCGACTCACTCACCGCCTCGCACGCGACGTCCACACGGCCGTGACACTTGTCGGGTGTCGCCTCGCCAACGTGACAGCGCTCGAAGCACAGGGCCTCCGTGTCATTGCCCGCATCCACGCCCCCATCCTCATCGTCTCACCCC
>JAPPOT010000914.1 GCA_028817855.1 Myxococcales bacterium | reverse complement strand
CGCCACGGACCCGGCCCCGGCCACCGCCACGGCCCCCCACTGCCCGCCCGATCCCGAAGCCGCCGACCAGCTCGCCCTCGCCGCTCCCGCCGAACAGTGGCCCGCGGAAGTCAGGCTCCGCATCCGCGTGCGGGCGGACGGCGCCATCGACTGCGTGCGCCTCGTGTCGACCACCCACGACGGCTTCGTGGAGGATTGCAGGCGCATGCTCGGCGAGCGACACGCGCCGCGCCGTGGTGAAGACGGCGCGCCAGTCGATGCCTGGCTCACGTTCCTCTGTCAGTTCGAGCCCAAGCACTGACGGCTGAGCTGCCCCGCGCGCCTCCTGTGGCCCGGCGGATAACTTGCCACCGGGCGACGCGGGTTCGACACTGCAAGCGGGGGACGGGCGCACCCGTACGATGACGCAGCTCTCCGGTAGACAGCACACGCGGATCCACTACCGCGTGCCGGTCCAGCTTCTCACGCAGCTCGACGGCGGACCCCAACGCGTACCCGGCAGCTCCCTGGACCTGAGCGAAGGCGGCATCCGCATCGCCGCGCCCGCGCGAGTCGACGTGGGTGAGCCCGTGCGTTGCTCGATGACGCTCGACGGACGCGAAACCGAGCTTACCGGGCGCGTGGCCTGGGTCGCCCCCGAGGGCGACGGCGGTGGCATTGGGGTCTGTTGGAGTGACCTCGGCACACGCGACACCCAGGCCCTGCGCCACATCATCGACCGAGCTCGCGAGGGCTACCGCCGCGTCGAGCTCCACTTCGATGGCATCGACGGACCGATCTTCGCGCGCGCCAGGCCCACGGATGAGGGCGTGCGGCTGTCGGTGGCGCTTCCAATCCTGGAAGAGCGCAGCGGGGTCTCGTTCCGCTTCGATGACGACGCTCCGCTGCTGCGCGGGCGCGTGGGTGCGGTTGCGGTCGAGCGAGTCGCCGGCAATCGACGACTGTGCATCGACGTGGACGCGAGCGCCGGCGGCGCGGTGCGCCACCGCAAGCACACGCAGTACGGCGACGCGAGTGAGATCGCCCACGCCCTGCGCCGGCACGTGGCGCCGTCCGCGCCGAACGCGCCGAACGCGCCGGACGCCCAACCCGACGACGACGTCACGATCCCCGGCCTGCCGCGGCGGCGGTCCACGCTGCTCGTGGCCGCGCTGGCCGCGATGGGGGGTGCGGCGGCCACCTGGGCGATCGTGGCGTCACTGGCGGAACCGACCCGCGAGGTGCGCCCGCTGAGCGAGGCGCCGCGCGCGGTGCCGCCACGGGCACAGCCGCTGCAGGTCGGCGCTGCAATCCCTGAGACGGTGGCCGGGACCGCGATCGGGGCCGAGGCCGCAGCCGTGGCCGTGGCCGTGGCCGAGACCGAGACCGAAGACGTGGCCGAGACCGTGGCTGAGGCCGAAACCGAAGACGTGGCCGAAACGGTAGCCGAAACCGAGACGAAGGCGGGGACCGGGACCGGGGCGACGGCCGACAACGCAGCCGCAGTGGAAACCAGGATCAGGGCGCCGGCGACGGTGGCGGCGGTGGCGCCCGCGCCGCGGGAGCTGGCGGTCGCGACCGCACGAGCCGACAACGACAGCCCTCGCCGCGTAGCCGAAGACGTCAGTCACCTGCCCCTGGGGGTCACGGCGCCGTCACCCACGCGCCCCTCGGTCGAGGTCGAAGGTGACACAACCCACCTCACGCTGCCGTTGGAGGGCGACCTCACCGGCATGCGCAGCCGTATCTGGGCAGATCCGCTGGCGTTGGCCCTGGACCTGCCTGGCGGGCTTCAGACCCTGGCACAGGGGAGCTACCGTCTCGACGAAGGTGGCATCCGCTACGTGCGCCTCAACCGACGCGCGGATGCAGTGCTCTTGCGCGTGATGTTGCAGCGCCCGATCGACAGCTACGCGGTGACCCTCACCGACGGGACGCTACGCATCCGGATCGCGCACCGGCGCGAGCAGAACGGTCAGCGCTAGAGCCCGGGACGCCCTTGGCGCGGGGTAGGAACACCCCTGCGTTTCTGATACTCCCTCCCGGACTCGGGGGTCGAGCAACCCAAAGGGAGAAGACCGATGAGACTACGGTGGTTTTTGGTGATCGCGCTCGCGGCCGTCTGTACGTTGGGGGCCGCGTGCGGAGACGACAGCGGGGACAGCAATGGTGGTGGCGCCGACACGGGCGACGGCGATGGCGACAGCCCCGGCGACGGCGATGGTGACGGCGGCGACGGCGACGGCGACGCGGCCGAGGTCATGTGCGTCAACACAGGCGAGATCAACGCCGACTGCCCGGTCAAGCTCCCGCCCTTCTCCGGCACGTGCGCGCCGCGCGGCGAGTGCTGCCACCGCGCCTCGAACTCCGCCAAGATCGACATGCTCGACCCCGACGAGCCCGCCGTGCTCGAGTACCGCCTCACCTCCGTCGTGGTGACCAACCACCCCGACACGGTCAGCCAACCGGTGCTCCTGCAGACGGCCGCCACGCGCGCCGACACCTGCGCCGGCGAGCAGTGCCTGCTGTGGCGCTTCACCCTGCCGCGATCGGGCGGCGAGTTCGTCGCGGGTGCGGGCAAGAGCACGATCGGCATCGGTCGCTACAACTGCGATGGCACCTACAGCTTTTACGGCCCCACCGCGGCGCCAGACCGCGAGGGCCTGACCGATCCCGCCCGCTGGGAAGCGGTCGAGGCAGACATGATGGTCGACCCCGACCTCGAGGGCCGCGACGCGCGCGTCATCCCCTTCGGCGACAATCCAAACCGGCGCTTCGCGCGCAGCCCCTTCACCGACCCGGCGATGGACATGGAGATCGACTGGGAGCTGGTCTCCCAGGGCTTCGACATCATCGACATCGACACGGCCGACGCGGGCGAGGACTGTCAGGGCACGCGCTCGGGTGAGGACTGGATCCCCGCCGGGCAGTTCCTCAGCTACGCGCCGCTCGAGCCCAACTCCCACGACATCACCAACCAGATCTCGCAAACCTACTGCCAGCTCCTGGCGTTCGGCATCCTGCCGGAGGGCATGAAGGAGCGCGATTGCCTGGAGCTCCCGCGCTGCACGCCTGGCGACGAGGGCTGCGACTGGGTCAAGCTGCCGGACTCCCTCTGCCCGGAGACCGACGCGGAGCGCGACCTCTTCGGTTGCCACCTGGGCGCCGAGGGCAACCCGAACGGCGACACCGACTACCCGGACGATCTGAACTGCACCCAGGACGCGCCGACCGAGGTCGCGGACCCGGACAGCGGCAGCAGCGCGGGTCAGTGCTGCGACCCGCTGGGTGCCTCCGAGACCCTGCCGGCGTGCAACGCCTACCTGACGCTCACCGACTACACGGCCGCGGCCGTGGAAATCACGGACGAGCCGAAGAACGAGATCGCACCCGTCTGCGAGATCTAGCCAACTGAGGGACCCGCTGGCGAGCGCGTCGGCCCGACTGGCGCGCTCGCTTCCTTTCTTCCGACAGGCCGTGCCACCCCAAGTAATGAGGTGTGTGCATGTACGTACACATCTCGGCGACGCGCACAGACGATTGATCTGCGCAGCGGCCTCTCCTAAGGATAGATCTTCTATGGATCCCGCCGAGGAACTGGCAGCTCGGCTGCGGGAAAACCCCGCCGACCAGCAGGCTTACGAGTCGCTCAAGGAGATCTACCGCTCGCGCGGCGACCACGCCTCGCTGGTGAATCTGATCGCGGGCTGGGCCGGCTGGTCCCCCGACGATGGCGCCGCAAGCCGCGCCTACCTGGAGGTCGGCGACCTGCTCTATCACGAGCTTCGCGACGCACCCCAGGCCGAGGCCTTCTATCGCGAGTCCCTCGCCCGCGACGGCACCAACCTGGATGCCTCCGAGGCGCTGCAAGCGCTGCTCGAGGCCGGCGAGGACTGGCAGAAGCTCACCGACTTCCTCCAGGAGCAGGTGCAGACCCTGCCCGCCCTCGGCGCGCCCCCCTCGGACTTGGCCGTGCTGCGCTACCGGCTTGGTGAGCTGTGGTCCAAGCAGTTCGATTCCATCGACGAGGCCCTGCATCACTACCGGCGCGCCTTCGAGCAGGACCCCACCATGGTCCGGGCGATCTACGAGGCACGCGAGCTGATGATCGGCCAGGGCGATCTGCGTGGCGCCGCCGACCTCTACGATCGCGAGGTCACCGCCGAGCCCGACGCCGCTCGCAAGGTGGCGCTCCTGATCGAGCTCGCCACGCTCTACAGGGACCGAATCGGCGACATGGACGGCGCGGTCTCGGCGCTGCAGCGGGCCCGCACCCTGGTGCCGGACGACGCGGAGCTGACCTACGAGCTGGCCACGCTGCTCGCCAAGCGCGCCGAGGGACTCGACGACCGCACGGCCCACGCGGACTACAGCCAGGTCGCCGACCTGCTCTGCGAGATCGCGGCCGGGCTGCCCCCGGACGAGGCCAAGAGCTACCTGATCAGTGCCCTCGGCTATGCGCCGGACCACGAGGGTGCGCTGGCCGAGCTGGAACGGCTGCTGGAAGGCACGGAGGCCGCAGCCGAGCTCGCGGGTCACTGGGTGGCCTACCTGGGCGCGGCTCCCGCCGGCCGAGGGGCCCACCGCCGACGTGTGCAGCTGGCGCGCGCGTACGTGAGCGGCGGGCAGCTGGAGGACGCAGCCTTTGCGCTGGAGCCGGCGGCACAGGCCGGGCATCGCCCGGCGGAGGAGCTCCTCGCCGAGATCCGCGCCCAGCTCCCCGACGCGACCGAGCAGGACCTGCCGCCGGTCGCCGACGCCGAAGAGCCACCGCCGACGCCGCCGGTCACCGAGGACGACCCGAACGCGGAACCCGAGGAGATCGAGGTCGAGTCAGGGGCGGAAGGCGCGCAGGACCCGCCGCCAGCGACGAGCGTCCAGGACACTCTCGAGCTGCGCGGTCGACGGCAGCGCGAGGAGGAGGAGCCGGAGCCCCGCCCCCGATCCTCGCGTTCCACGGCACCGGATCCGCACAACCGCGACACCACCGACTTCGACGACGTCAAGACCACCGTCGGCGAGATGCCATTGATCGAGGCCCTGCGGGAGGAGGCTGCGGGTGCCCAGGAGGGCCCCACGTCGCCCGCCGGCGGCAGCAAGCACCCGCGCACGGACACCGTCGAGCCGGAAGGGCCTGCCGACGAGGCCGAAGAGGTGGTCGACCTCGATGAGCTGGACGCCGTCGAAGAGGAAACAGCCACCGGCATGGATGTCCCGCCGGCGGCGGCGGCAAGCACCGCACCGCCCCCAGCCGAGGCCGACGAGCCGGAACCCGAGCCGGAGCCGCCGCCCAGCGTCGACGACCTGGGCGCCTGGCGCGCCGAGGCCGGCGCGCTGGCCCGCGAGCGCCGCAACGACGAAGCGGCCCTGCTGTGGCAGCGGGTCTTCGAGGCGGCAAGCGAAGACCGCGAGGCCTTCGCCTTCCTCGACGGCTACTACCGGCGCAAGCAACGCCACGGCGAGCGCGCGGCGCTGCTGCTGGCCTCCGCCGCCAGCGAGGACCTCCCCAAGCGCACGCGTCTGACACGCCTGCGCGAGGCCGCGAGTGTTTACGAAGCACGCGTGCGCGACGCGCAGGGTGCGGTGCGCGCATGGCGCGGCGTGATGGAGCTGGAGCCCGACAGCCCGGACGCCATCCGCGCCATCAAGCGGCTGCTCGAACGGGCCGGGTTGTGGGACGAGCTGGCCGATGTGCTCGAGCTCGAGCTCTCGCAAGCGGCCGATGGGGAAGCCCAGATGCCGCTCCTGCGGCGCATCGCCACCATCCACCGCGACAAGCGCGAGGATCTGGCGGCTGCGGCGTCCACGCTCGAGCGCGTCCTGGAGATCAAACCGGGAGACCGCTCCGCACGCGACGCGCTGATCGGCGACCTGCTCACCCTCGAGCGGTTCGAGGACGCGGTGGGCATGCTCGAGGCGAAGGTCGAGGAGACCCGGGCCAAGTCCCAGAAGCTCCCACTGCTACATCAGATCGCAGACATCTACAGCGAGCGCCTGGTCGACGCGGACCGCGCCTTCGCCACCCTCGAGGCGATCATCAAGCTCGCGCCGAAGAAGTCGGAGGTGCTCGAGCGCATGGTCGCGCTCGACGAGCGCGCCGGCAATCACGAGCGACTGCTGTCGACGCTCGACCGCCAGGCCGTCGCCGCCGAGGGAGAGGTGGCCGCACCGATCTACGCCCGCATGGCCTCGATCGCGGAGCGCCAGCTGCAGGACATCGACCGCGCTTCGGACCTGCTCTCGCGGGCCGTCGACCTCGCACCCCACAACCGCGGCTACCTGCAAGCGCTGTGTGCGCTCTATGAACGCGACGACCGCTACGAGGACCTGGTCGAGCTGCTGCGCGAGCGCTCGGTGATGGAAAAGGCGGAGGACGTTCGCGTCGAGCTCTACCGCCGCATCGCCACGCTGCTCGGTGAGCACCTGAGCGACGCCGAGGGTGCCGCCGACACCTGGCGCGCCCTGCTCGATCTGCGCGAGGACAAGGAGGCCCTCTCGGCGCTGCAGCAGGTGGCGCTCGAGGGGGATGACGCCGAGGCCCTTGCAGACATCCTGGGGCGCCTGGCCACCCTCGAGGCCAACCCGGAGGACAAGCGCGACCTGCTCTTCGAGCGCGCCCAGCTGCTCACGCGGCGGCTCTCGCGCCCGGGCGACGCCGTCGCAGACCTGGTCAAGCTGCTGACCACCATCGACCCGGCGTTTGATCCCGCCCTCGACGAGCTCACGGAGGCCTGTGGCGAGGCCGGCGACCATCGTGGGCTGGCGGAGGTGCTCGAGGCGCGGCTGAGCGCGGCCCAAGAGCCCGACGCGCGCATCGACTACGCCACCCGGCTCGCGGAGCTCTACGAGAACGACCTGAGCGACCCGCCTCGCGCCATCCGCGCGCTGCACAAGTGGTCCGAAGCGGAGCCCGTCAACGCCGAGCCCCACCGCCGCCTGTGCCCGCTGCTGAAGAGCAAGCGCCGCAACAAGGAGCTGCTCGTCAGCCTGGACGCGCTCAGCCAGCTCGAGCACGACCAGGAGGAAAGGGACGAGCGCACGATCGAGGCCGCCGCCCTCGCGAGCGAGCAGTTCGACGACATCGACGGTGCCTGGGCGCGGCTGGTGCCCCTGGTCGAGCGCACCCACCCGCAGGCCGAGACCGCGATCATCGCGCTCGCCCACCGCAGTGCCCGCCTGGACCCGCTGTACGATCTGCTCGAGCGGACGGAGCACATCGACTCGCTGCTGAAGCTCCTGCGCGAACGCGTCGGCGCCGAGCCGGACGCCCCCACCCGCGCCATCCTCCACCGACGCATCGCGCACCTGCTGGTGGACTACCGCCAGGACGAGGACGGAGCAGCGGACGCCTACGCCAAGCTGCTCGAGATCCAGGAGGACGTGGACGCCCTGCGCTTCGTGCAGGCGGTCGCGGTGCGGCGCGACGACCCAGAGACCCTGTCGGACGCGCTGCGACGGCTGGCCGCGCTCGAGCAAGACGTGGAAGAGAAGCGCGACCTGCTCTACGAGCACGCGCGCCTGCTCAACGCCCGCCTCGAGCAACACCCCGAGGCGATCGCGGTGCTCGTCCCGCTGACGATCGAGCACCCGGACTTCGAGCCCGCAACCGACGAGCTGCTGTCGGCATGCGAGGCGGCCGGCGACCACGCGTCGCTCGCCGACACCCTGGAGCGGCTGCTCGGGCACACCAGCGATCCGACCACGCGCACGGAGCTCGCCGCCCGCCTGGCCGACGTCTGCGAGATGGACCTGGAGGACGCCACGCGCAGCGCGAGCGCCCTGCGCATGTGGTCGGAAGCCGACACGGGCAGCCCCGAGCCTCGCCGTCGCCTGCGCCCGCTGCTCGCGCGGCTCGACGATGAGGCGTCACACATCGAGCTTCTCGGCGTGCTCGATGCCCTGGCACGGCTGGAGCCGGAGGCGGAGCCACAGCTCGAGGCCACGATCGCGGCGGCCAAGCTGGCGCGCGGCAAGCTGGGCGACACCGACGGCGCCTGGCAGCGGCTGACCCCCCACGTGGCAGACGCCCACCCGGGCGTCGACGAGACCCTCACCCAGCTAGCGATCGACAGTGGCCGCCTGGACGAGCTTTACCGCCTGCTGGAGCAGGCCGACCGGTACGACGCCCTGGTCGAGCTGATGCGCGACCGGGTGAGCGAGGAGAACGACGCAGACCTGAAGGTCGAGCTCTACCGCCGCATCGCCCAGCTCACGCACAACCAGCTGGACGACGAGGAAGGCGCCCACGGGGCGTGGCTCGAGTTGCTGGACCTGCGCGAAGACGCCGAGGCGCTCCTGTTCCTGCGCTCGCGCAGCCTGCGCCGCGATGACATGAACGGCCTCGCGAACGCGCTCAAACGGCTGGCCGCGCTGCAGGACGAGCACGAGGACCGCCGAGACCTGCTCTTCGAGTACGCGCGCCTGCTCAACACGCGCCTGGGCCGCGCCGCAGAGGCGATCCCGATTTTGAGCGAGCTGCTCGAGCAGCACGATCCGGAGTTCGAGCCCGCAATCGACGAGCTGATCTCCGCCTGCGAGTCCGTGGGCGACCAGGGCATGCTCGCCTCCACCCTGGAGCGCGTGCTCGAGCGCGAGAAGGACGACCAGAACCGTGTCGACCTGCTGCGCCGACTGGCGGAGCTCTACGAGGGCCCGCTGGAGGATGCCAAGCGTGCCGTGGAGCGCTACGAGGCCTGGGTCGCCGTCGCGCCCAGCGATGCCGAGCCTCACCGCGCGCTCGTGCCGCTGCTGACCGATATGCAGCGACCGGCCTCGCTGCTGCTGCACTACGACGCCCTCTCCGAGCTCGAGCCCGACGAGGGCGACCGTCGGGAGGCGCGACTGTCGGCCGCGGAGCTGTGCATCGAGCAGCTCGAAGATCCCGATGGCGCCTGGCGACGGGCCTCACCCCTGCTCGCGCCCGGCGACGCGCGCGCGACGGACCTGCTGTCCCGAGTCGCCTTCAAGCACGACAAGCTCCAGGAGCTGGTCGAGCTCTACGCACAGCACGGGCGCCACGACGACGTGGTCACCCTCCTGCGCGAGGAAGCCGAGCAGAGCGAGGACCGGGCACAGCGTGGTGAGCTCTACCGGCGCTGCGCGCGCATCCTCGGCGGCCCCCTGGAGGACGAGCTGGCTGCGGCTGAGGCCTGGCGCGAGGTGCTCGATGCCGGCGAGGACGTGGAGGCTCTGGAGTTCCTACGCAAGATCGCCACCCGCATCGATGAACCGGACGAGCTCGCGGAGCCGCTGGGGCGGCTGGCCAACCAGCTGCCCGACCCGAGCGAGAAGCGCGAGGTGCTCTTCGAGCGCGCACTGCTCCTGGGCGACCGCCTGGAGCGGCCGAAGGAAGCGGTCGACGTCCTGCGCTACATCGTGACGGATCTGGACCCGACCTTCGCACCCGCGATCGAGGAGCTGATCGCGGGCACCGAGGCGCTGCGTGACCCAGCCGGCCTGGCCGACGCACTGGAGCTGCAGCTGGCGACGCTGACCGACGGCGCGGCGCGCATCGAGACCGCCTCGCGCATGGCGGACCTCTACGAGGAACAGCTCGAGGACAGCTCACGCGCGGCAGCCGCGCTCAAGGCGTGGACGGCGGTGGACTCCCGCAACCCCGACCCCCAGCGCCGGCTGCGCCCCTACCTCGAGAAGGCCGGGCACCCGGAGGAGCTGCTCACCAACCTGGACGCGCTGGCCGCCTACGAGGAGTCCGAGCCAGCCCGCACCGAGGCGGCCTTCGCCGCCGCCCACCTCGTCTTCAACAAGCTCGGGGACGCGGAGGGTGCATGGAAGCGCCTGGCGCCGCTGGTCCTCGGGGGAGACGAACGCGCCGAGCTCGAGGCCCACGAGCTGGCCAAGCGCGCCAAACTCGAGCGCGCGCTGGCGAATCTCTACGTGATGCGCGCCCAGAAGGCGAAGGACCCGCAAGCTTCCAGCCGCGACTGGATGAACGCTGCCAAGGTCTATGACGAGTACCTGGGCGAGGCCGGTGAGGCGCTCGAGGCCAGCCTGCGCTCGCTGGCGAGCGACATGAAGAACCGCAACCTGCTCTACGACATCGATCGGCTCTCCATCGCCGCCGGTGCCTGGGACCGGCTATGGCGCGTCTACACACGACTGGTGGAGGACACCTTCGACCGCGAGGAGAAGATCGAGCTGCTCACGCGCCACGCCGACCTGCTGCAGAAGCACGGCGCCGACCCGGCCGCCGCGCTCGAGCGTGTGCTGCAGATCTGCAAGCTCGACCCGGAGCGCGAGGAGGCACTCACCCGCGCCGAGGCGCTGGCGACAGAGGCCGACAGCGATTCGGAGCTGCTCTGGATCTACGAGAACCTCTACAAGAGCGCGGACAGCGACGAGCGCCGCGCCTACTACCTGCTGCGCGCCGCCCGCGTCTCAGACCACGGCCTCAAGGACCGCGAGCAGGCCGTCATGAACCTGACGCGCGCCCTGGCCCTGACCGAGGAGCTGCCGCAGGTCGCCGGCGAGATCGAGGACCTGGCACGGGAGCTGGACCGCAGCCGCCCGGAGCTCGGCGAGGACGACGCGCGGCGCGCCCTGATCCGCGCCCACATGGAGCTCGCGCCCGACATGGGCGAGCCCTACGGTCCGATGCTCGTGCTGCGCGCGTCGCAGCTGCTCAAGGACGAGCTGAACGACGCGCCCGCCTGCTTCGACGCGCTCAAGCAGGGCGCCGGTCTCTTCCCCAACGACATGGTGATCTACGATGCGCTCGAGGAGGCGGGGCTGAAGATCAAGCGCCTCGACGCGCTCGACGCCCACCTCGCCCGCTCCTCCCAGCGCGCCACCGACCCGGAGGTGAAGCTGGGCCTGCTGGAGCGCCGTGCCCGCCTCAACGCCGCCCACCTGGAGCGCCCGGCGAAGGCGGCGGAGGCCTACCGGGAGATGCTCGCGCTCGACCCGCGCCACGAGGAAGCCAACACCGGGCTGCTGTCCGCGCTGCGCAAGGCCGGCCGCTACCAGGATCTGCTGCGCGCGTTCAACGAGCGGCTCGAGCGCACGAGCGACACGGACGCCCGCGTCGAGCTGCTGCGCCAGATCGCCGGTCTGTGGGAGGTCGAGCTGAAGAACCGCCCCAGCGCGATCGAGACCTGGCGGCAGGTCCAGGAGCTCGCCCCCGAAGACGGCGAAGCCAGCGCCGCCCTCAGCCGCCTCCAGAGGACCGCCTAGGCGAGCTTGCTCATCAACGTGAACAACTCCACGGCGTTGCCGGGAGTGCTGTCGCCGTCGAGCTCGCGGTACTTGGTGTGCACGTTGACGGCGATGCGCTCGCGCTCGCCCCAGGTGGAGAACTGCCCCAGGGCGATGTCTCGCGCGGCTTCCTCCACGCCCATGCCCACCTCGTGGCGCTTGGTCGCCTCCGCATCGACGTAGCTCAGGTAGTCGCGGACCTGGCGCACGCCGTCCTTGTCCGTCACCGGGCCATGGCCGGGCACCACCGTCTCAACGTCCATCGCCAGTATCCGATCGCAGGCCGCAACCCAGTTCGACAGCGGACCGGCCCACACGATCGGCGTGCCGTCGATGAAGAGGATGTCGCCGGTGAAGACCGTGCGGGCGTTGGGCACCAGCGCGAGCACGTCGCCACGGGTGTGGGCGGGCCCAACCTCGATCAACTGCACCTGGCGCGCGCCCACGTGCAGCGAGAGCTCGCCGTCGAAGGTACGCGTGGGCGGCGTGAGCGTGATGCCTTCGAAGTCGAAGCTGCCGAAGCAGCTCGTCAGGTACTCGCCCAGCTCACCCAGCCCGTCGGCCTTCATCAGCGCTGCGAGCACCGCCGGATCGAGCTCCTTCATCTCCTCGGCGCAGGCGCGCGATGCGACGATCTCGGCCTCCTCGACCAGCTGGTTGCCCCCGCAGGGATCGCCGTTGCTGTGGGTGTTGACCAGGGTGCGGATCGGACGCGCGCGCGTGACCGCCTGCATCGCCTCCAGCATCTGCCGCGTCAGCTTGAGGTCGAAGAGGGTGTCGACCAGGAGCGAGCGGTCGCCATCGGCGATCAGCCCGGCATTGCTGAAGCCCCAGGAACCGTCGGGCTGCAGGTAGGCGTAGGTGCCGTTGCCGAGCTCGTGAAGACCTTTGTCGAACGGGATCTGGGCCATTTTGTTCCCTCGCTCACGGAAATGGCGGACGCGAGGCGACCCGCTACCGCTCGGCGCGCCCAGCCCGCGCCTTTGTGTATTCCAATGTAGCCGCCCCAAGTAAGCGAAAATGCCGGGTTTTGGACGCGACGCCGGCAAATTCGCAATGATTGCGGGGTAGGTGCCTGCTGGCATCAACCCACATTTAGTAGCAATATCGCCCCGAATCTGGGGTAGCCCACCGTGCTGAGCGATCGCGACGACACCACGCGCCTGACGCGGACCGCGCCCGATATGGACTCGCTGATCCCCGGCGAGCGCAGCGAGGGCGTGCTCACCGTGCTCCGTGGCCCCAACGCGGGCTCGCTCTTCACGCTCGACACCCAGCGCGTGATCCTGGGTCGCAGCGGCGAGGCCCACGTCTTGCTCACCGATCGGGCCATGTCTCGCCGCCATGCATGCATCGCGCGCGAGGCCGACGGCTACTACCTGCAGGACCTGGGCAGCGCCAACGGCACCTTTGTCGATGGCCAGGAGGCCACGACGCCCATCCGCCTGCAGGACGGCTCGCGCATCGAGATGGGCGCTCACACCATCCTGCGCTTCGCGCTCCACGATCGGCTCGAGCAGGAGGCGGCACGCCGCACCCACGAGCTGATGATCCGCGACCCGCTGACCCACGTGTTCAACCGGCGTCACCTCGAGGAGCGGCTGCAGAGCGAGGCCGCCTTCGCCCAGCGTCACGGCACGCCGCTGAGCGTGCTGCTGGTCGACCTGGATCACTTCAAGCAGGTGAACGACACCTTCGGTCACGAGGCGGGCGACTCGGTCCTGCGCGTGATCGCCCGGGCGCTGGAGCGCACGTTGCGCGTGGAGGACGTGCTCGGCCGCTGGGGCGGCGAGGAGTTCGTAATCGTGGCGCGCGGCATCGACCGCGAGGGCACGCTGACCCTGGGCGAGCGCATCCGGCGCGCGATCGAGGTGCTGCGGGTGCCGGCGGGCAAGCGCGCCATCGCGGTCACCGCGAGCATCGGCATCGCCCATCTCTTCGGCGAGGTCGACGCCCAGCAGATGCTGCGCGCCGCCGACGAGGCGATGTACGCAGCCAAGGCTGGCGGCCGCAACCGCGTCGAGATCGCGGCGGCGCGCCAGAGCGGTACCATGCGCCGCGGCCGGCAGTCGGCGGACCGCTACCCGACCGACCCGATCCGCCCCCGCCAGGAC
>JAPPOT010000687.1 GCA_028817855.1 Myxococcales bacterium | reverse complement strand
CCTTGAGGATGTCGCCGTCGGTCACGTTGAAGTGGTGCATGTTGAAGAGCACCGTCGGGTCCACCGGCCACTTGAGGTAGAGCCCCGCGTCCTCGTCGGGCTTGTTGAAGGAGACCGGCGTGTTGTCGTCGGGGCGCTGCTGGCCACCGAGCACGCCGGTCACGTCGCCGACCGGGCTGGCGAAGAGCCCGGGCAGCGCGTCGCCGGTGCCCGGGATCCACATCGCATCGTTGCTCGGCGGGTGCAGCGTGATGATGTTGTGGTGCGAACCGGTGCGCATGCGGAAGTAGGTGCGGTAGTAGTTGCGCTCCGCGTCGTTGTCGCTCGGGTTGACGAAGTTGCGCGTCTCCTCGCCACCTGCCGGCAACACGAAGTCCTCCGCCGCCGCGGCGTAGCCGCTCAGGTCCTCGTTCTGCATCATCTCCCAGTAGTTGGGACTCATCGGGTGCATGCCAACCTGGATGCCCTTGCCCGGCTCGGGCGGCAGGATGCAGAGCTCGTCGCCGAGGAACCCGGTGTCGTACCAGTCCCAGGCGTGGATGCAGAGCACGGCGTAGGGGTTGTTCCAGGTCGGGTGGAAGGCCTCGCAGGTGTTCGGGAGCACGCTGCCGCCCGGGCTGTACATCAGCCCCTCCAGATCGAAGCCCTGGCAGTCTGCGGAGATGGCGGCCATCGGATCGCCAGCGTAGTCATCGCCGGTCGCCACCGGGATGTCGTCGTCCGGCGCGGCGTCGTCGCCATCGCCATCGCCCGAGTCCATCACACCATCGCCATCTCCGCTGGTCTCGTCGCCGAGGCCATCGTCGGGCTCGCCATCATCACCACAACCGAACGCCAGCAACGCGGCCAGCAGAACCGCCAAGGGGGGCAAACGCATGTTCCAACTCTCCGGGTGCACCGCGGGGTTACGGGTACAACGCACGCCGGGTGGCTCATGACCCGGCGACCAGACCTCACTTACAGGACCGTAAGTTAGTTACCCACGATGTCAAGCAGCTGTGCTAAGAGGTGAGCTGTGGCACGTGGGTGAGGTCAGGGTTGCGAGTGAACGTCAGAGCTGTGTTCGCGTTCGCGTGGATGTTGTCGGCCGCGTCCAGCGCCTGGGCGCACGGTGGCTTCTGGCGGGCGCATCAGATCCTCTTTACGCCGGATGACCCGCTGCGCATCACCCTGCGCTCGGACGTCTGGGGCATGGCGCTCAGCCACGACGGTGGAGAGACCTGGCGCTGGATCTGCGCAGAGCCCTTCGGCCGCGAGACCACCACGCCGCGACGCATCTCGATGGCGGCGATGCCGGGCGGCGCGGTGAGCGCGGCCAGCCTGGGCGACGGGCTGCGCCTGCTCGAGGACGACCCCTGCGAGTGGCGCGAGGCGTCCGAGCTGGCGGACACGCTGGTGCGTGGCGTCGTGCAGGCCGGCGACATGACGCTCGTGCTCACCGGCCGCAGCGACGCCGGCACCACCACCACCCTGCTGTTCGCGAGCGACGACGGCGGCGGCAGCTTCAGCGAGCTGGCCACCGCGCTGCCCGCCGGCTTTGTCGGCACGCACCTCGCGGTCGCCCCGGGCGATCCCGAGCGCCTCTACGCGACGGCCGCGTCGGGAGAGACGCTGCAGCTGGCGCGCTCGGAGGACGGCGGCGACAGCTGGAGCATGCACACCCACGTGGTCGCGGTGGGGGACGGCCAGTGGGAGGCGCGCGTGCTGGCGGTGAACCCGCAGGACCCGGACATGCTGCTGGTGGTGGCCGATGGCTTCGAGCCACGCGGCGGCCAGCTCAGCCCCGACACGGTCTACCTGAGCACCGACGGCGGCGCCGGCTTGAGCATGGTCTTCGGCGGTCAGGGCGACGTGCCGGCCGCCGCCTTCTCGCCCGACGGCACGGAGATCCTGATCGGCGGCATCGTCGACGGGCTGCTGGGCGCGGACAGCGGCGCGCTCGCCAGCGATGGCAGCAGCGCGCTCGAGACCCGCCACGACAGCGGCATCTACGGGCTGACCTGGAACGAGGACGCCCTCTACGCCGGCACCGAGGAGTTCGCCGACGGCGGCACGGGCTACAGCGTGGGTCGCAGCGTCGACGGGGGGCGCAGCTTCGAGCGCCTGATGAGCGTGTGCGACGTGACGGCCGTCGAGTGCGACCCCGACACCCACGGCGGGCTGGTGTGCCCGGCGCTGTGGAGTGACATGGGCATGGGCGGCGGCGGCTTCAAGGAGGACTTCCTGGAGACCGGCCGCTGCGACAGCGGCGACCCGGCGAGCGACGCGGGCGATGCGGGAGCGGGCGCAAGCGACGGCGGCGTGACGGCGCCGCCGGCCGATGCCGGAGCGCAAGGCGAACCGGATGGCGACGACTCGGGCGGCCAGCCGCCACCCGATCCGGACGCGACTCGAGACACAAATGGCGACGACGGCTGTTCCTGTGCGGTGCCGGGGAGCCGCGCGCCGCTGCGCAATGCGCTACCCGTCATGATCTCGGGGCTGTGGCTGTGGGCACGCCGGCGGCGCAGCGCGCCGCGGGAGGCCACAGCGCGTGACGGTGCAAAGAGCCCACACACGTGGTAAGTGCCCCAACGTTACCCGGGGCCCGTCTGAGGAGGTTGAGTATGCGTAAGGTGTTGGTGTTGGCAGCGGCGGTGCTGCTGCTCGCTGGGTGTGGTGATGACAGCGGCTCGGACTCCAACGGTGGGGTCATCCCCGACCCCGGCACCCCAGGCGGTGACATGATGCCGCCGGGCACCCCCGGCGGCGGCCCGATGCCGGAC
>JAPPOT010000722.1 GCA_028817855.1 Myxococcales bacterium | reverse complement strand
GGGCTTGGGGGGCTCCGGTGGTTGCGGGGGCGGAGGCGGGGGCTCGACGCGGCATTCGGCGAGCCAGTCGGCCAGGCGCTGGCGGTCCTCGTTGGTGAGGGCGTCGAAGGCGACGCGCGCGCCCGTGCCGGGCACGTGCTCCGTCACCTTCACGCGCATCGGCAGCATCGCGTCGGTCGGGCCGCGCAGACTCACGAGCAGGATCGTGCCGATCGCCGGCGCGCTCGGCATCGGCACGAGCAACGTCATCGTGTCGATGTCGTGGGAGAAGAAGGCGACGATCTCCTCCCAGCTCTTGAGAGGAATCTCGAGGGGTGGCGACACCATGGCCAGCGCCCTAAATGGTAGCGCAAGCCACCGGCCGGCCGGACGAAGGCGCTTCGATTTTGGAGGAGGATCGGCTCGCAGGTGGGACAGCGACCTACGCGGGCAGCGGTGCGCTGCCGGAGCGCACGTCGGCCAGCGAGGCGTCCACCGCCGCGAGCCGCTCGGCCATGAAGTCGATGAAGGCCCGGACCTTGGGCGTGAGGTGCCGCGGCGAGGGGTAGACCGCCCACACCGCGCCGCCGGTGGACTGGTACTGGGGCAGCACGCGCTTGAGCAGGCCCTCGCGCACGTCGGAGGCGCACTCGATGAAGGGCAGGACGGCGATCCCGCTGTCGAGCCGCACCAGCCGGCGCATCATGCCCAGGTCGTTGCTCGAGAGCGCGCCGCGCACGACGAACTCGACCTCGCCGTCGGGACCACGCAGGCGCTGCTGCGCCTCGAAGCGCTCGGCACGCAGCATCACGAAGGCGTGCCGATCCAGATCCTCGATCGACTCCGGCGTGCCGTGCTCCGCGAGATAGGCCGGGCTGGCAAAGAGGCCCGCACTGGACTGCACCAGCTTGCGGGCGGTCAACGAGGTATCGGCCAGGCGCTGGCCAGCGCGCAGGGCCAGGTCGAAACCCTCGGCGATCAGGTCGACGTGCCGGTTGCTGGCGTCGATGTGCACGAGCACCTCTGGATAGGCGCGCTGGAAGTCCGCGATCATGCTCGCCAGCGTGTTGAGCGCGAGGTCGATCGGCGCGGTCACACGAAGGGGCCCGCGCGGGACGTCCTGCAGATCGGTCAGCGCACGCTCGGCGTCCTCGAGCGCGCCGATCGCGCGTTCGACGCGCGTGAAGTAGACGCTGCCGACGTCGGTCAGGGCGAGCTTGCGCGTGGTGCGATGCAGCAGACGCGCACCGAGGCCCTCCTCCAGCTCCGCCACCCTCCGGCTCACGGTGGACTTGGGCATGTCCAGCCGCCTGGCCGCGGCGGTGAAGCTGCCCGCCTGGACCACCCGCACGAACACCCGAACCGCGTCGAGGTCCTCTATTGTCTCTGACATAGAACAATCATTCCTGAAACCGCAATCTAGTCTACTACATGGAACGATCCATAGTGAAGGTCAGAGCTGAAGAACGGAGATGACTCACATGACCAATCACCTCACCACCGCCTCCCGCGTGCTGCTCGGCACCCTCTTCGTCATGTTCGGTGCCAACGGCTTCCTGCACTTCCTGCCCACGCCTGCGGTAACCGAGGCCGGCGGCGCCTTCCTCGGCGCGCTCGCCGCCACCGGCTACATGTTCCCGCTGATCAAGGGCCTCGAGGTGGCGGCCGGAATCGCATTGCTCTCGGGCCGCTCCGTGCCCCTCGCGCTCACGCTGCTGGCTCCCATCACCATTAACATCTTCGCCTTCCACCTGGTGCTCTCACCAGGCATCGCACTGCCAGCCGCGATCGTCGCGCTTCAGCTGCAGCTCGCGTGGGCATACCGCGATAGCTTCCGCGGCATGCTCGACGCACGCGCACGGCCCGCTCGCGCCGAGCGGCGCGCCTCGGCGGTCGGGCAGGTGACGCAGCACGCCTGACACGCGAGCACAGCACACACCACCCGAGGGCAGGGCCGCGCAACGAACGCGCGGTCCGTCATCGTTAACGCTATGATCGAAGCGTGGCGACGGAACCGCATGCAGCGAAACTCCTGATCGTCGATGACGAGCCCACCAACGTGGCGGTCGTCAAGGCGCTGCTGGAGCACGCGGGCTTCGAGTGCGAGGTTGCCGCCGACGGCGAGCAAGCCATCGAACGCCTGCGCGGCGGCCACGGCTTCGCCGCGGTGCTGATGGACCTGCAGATGCCGAAGCTGGACGGCTTCGCCGCGACGGAACGATTGCGCTTCGAGGAGGCGCGCGATGGACGCGAGCGCGTGCCGGTCTTCGCCATGACCGCCCACTCCGTGCCCGATGCACAGCAGCGCGTCGAGGACACCGGCATGGACGGCATGCTGACCAAGCCGGTGAGGCTGGCGGTGCTGCTGTCGTCACTCGCCAGGGTGGGCGTGGCGCGTCCGGGTGCGGCGCCGGAGCCGGGCCGTGAGAGCCTCGTACCGCGCGGCCACGTGCTCGATCGCGCGACGATCGAGCGCCTCAAGCGCATGCAGAACGACAAGCGGCCCACCTTCCTGGCCGACCTCTTCACCAGGTTCGACCACAGCGCCGGCGAGCTGCGCGAGCGCCTCAAGCAGGCGATCGGCGCGGGCGATGACGGCGCGACCCGCGAGGCGGCCCATGCCCTCAAGGGCGCGAGCCGCAACGTGGGCGCCAGCCGGCTGTCGGGCCTGTGCGCGGACCTGGAACAGCTCGCCGACGCCGGCGGCGCGATCGACGGCTTCCTGCCGTCCATCGAGCGCGAGCTCGATCGGGTGCTCGATGCTCTCCGAGCCGAGCTGGATTAGCT
>JAPPOT010000503.1 GCA_028817855.1 Myxococcales bacterium | reverse complement strand
CTGCGCGGCGTAGGCATCCAGTGCGAGCACCACCGGATCGTCGGCGGCCTCGACCTCCCCCTCATCGAAGTCAACGACCGTCAGCGCCCCCGCAGCAGCCACAAACGCGTCGTGGTCGTCGAACGCTTGGATAACCAGTCCCCCGTCACCAGCGCCGGCATCGTCATCAGCGCCGGCATCATCACCAACGCCGTCACCATCACCGGCGTCGTCACCGGCACCGTCACCAGCATCGTCACCGTCACCGTCACCGTCACCAGCGCCGTCACCGTCGCCCTCGCCACCGGGGTCTTCGGTGGGCTCGTCGTCATCCGGGTCGCACCCCATGACCAAAGCACCGAGTGACAGACACACCGTCAGAACCAAGCGCGGGCCGACCCGCGAGAAGAGTGAACAGGACACCATGATGAACCCCTATGGCAGGACTGGATGTAGAGGCCCAGCCGGGTACCGACCGGAGGCGCGCCTGTCAAGCGTGCATGCCCGCGTGTCGAGGCCCCCGCAGCTGTCAGCCTCGGCAACCGGCCACTCGCGTACCGCTTTCCGGTGCCCTGCACCGCCCTCAGTTCATCGTCCGGCGGTCTCGTCGCGCCTTCTGTGACGAAGACCGCGCCTGCGCGCGATTCCCCAACTGTTCCTCGATCGCGCCGTCCGCGCAGCTGGCGAGAGCCGACGCGAGGTACGCACCGCGCATCCGGTCGATGCCGCCGATGTCCACCATGTACGCGTACAGGGCACCACACACCGCGGGCACGAACGCGGGCGAGGGTGACATGTCTTTGTCCAGTCGCGTCATGAACTGCTCTGGGTCCAAGCCGTCCCAACTCGCGTCGCGGCCGAACAACGCGAATAGGTGGTCCGCGAGCAGGTGGACCGAGAAGCTCACCAGGGATCGCCCCTGATCGTCGAGGTCCTCGCTCATGGCGTCCACGAAGGACTCCACGAGGGCGCAGGTCTGTTCGAGCCACTCCTCCTGTCCGGGGAGCTTCGGGCCGTTCTCATACATCGTGTGATAGATGCCGGGGCGCTTGAGCAACATGGCTGTGCGTGTCACGGGGACCTCCTCGTAGCCCTCTCATCGACCGGCGGCTGGCCCGGTTGCGTCCCATCGCACGCATCGCAGCCCACGGGCGCCGGCTGGGGCGGCCACCCCCTGATCGCCTCGGGCCGTGCAACCGTCGTGTTCACGGGCCGATACACCTGTGATGCCAGCGACCCTGACCTTCGACCGCGGCGCGCTCGTGTTCGGCGGGCGGCCCGCGCGCCTGGACGCGGAGGCTCTTCCGGGTGTCCTCTGGGATCCGCGCACGGGCTGCTGGCGCGCCCCGGCTCACCGACTGGCGTCATTGCGGCGCGTGCTCGCCGATGCCGGCATCGAGCTCGCGCAGTCGGCGGAGGCCTGGATCAAGCCGCGCGGGCAGTTTGCCCAGGTCTCACTGCGTTCCTACCAGCGAGCCGCCGTCGACGCCTGGGATCTGTCCGACAGGCGCGGGTTGGTCGTGCTGCCGACCGGGGCCGGCAAGACGCGCGTGGCCTGCGTCGCAATCGCGCAGCTGCAAGTGCCCACGTTGTGCTTGCTCCCCACGCGCATCCTGATGCACCAGTGGCTCTCCGAGCTCGAAGTGGTCTATACCGGCGGCGTGGGCTGCCTCGGGGACGCCGTGCGCAGGCTGCGCCCCATCACGGTCGCCACCTACGAGAGCGCCTACCGTCACAGGGCACGCATTTGCTTCGAGATCGAGTGTGGAGGGGACAGCTCCGACCTCCCCTGCATCACCGGTGCCTGTGCGGCGTTTCTGGGCCAGGCCGCGGCCGCAACCGCCATCGCCACAACGGGTTGCCAGTCGATCTGCTCGCAGCCGTAGGTCGTGATCTGCGCCGAGGAAACGGGCGACCGGCCGCATCCTCGCCACCGACACGCGCGACTTCGGGGCCTACCGCTGGAAGCGTCGCAGGCCCTTCAAGAATCTCATGAGGGTTGACCCCGCTTGCGCCACCCCCGAGGCCCACGAGGCGGCTGTGCTAGGGTGCGCGCGATGGTCTGGACGCGGAACCGGCCCCTGGGGCTGACGCATCACGAGCCCCGGCGCGCCGAGCCCGGCTACACGTTGTTCGCGAGCGTGCGCGGGGCCCACGCGACGCTGGTCGACATGGAGGGCCGCATCGTGCACCGCTGGCGGCACGAGGAGGGCATTCAGTACGCCCACATGCTGCCGAGCGGGAATCTGTTGGTACGCAGCATGCCGCCGGCGGATGCGGAAGGGACTGAGCGGATCGGCGGCTCCACGGGTTCGCTCTTCGAGCTGGACTGGGACGGCAACGAGGTCTGGCGCTACGACAACCCGCTCATGCACCACGACTGTCGGCGCTTGCCCGGTGGCTCGACGCTGATCTGCCTGTGGCGCCAGCTGCCGGAGGGAATGACCGCGCGCGTGCTCGGCGGCAGCCCCCACGAGGAGGACCCGGAGCGGATGTGGGCCGACGTGGTGCAGGAGATCGCCCCGGACGGCGAGGTGCTGTGGGAGTGGCGCGCCTGGGAGCACATGGACGTCGAGCAGCACGTGAAGTGTCCGCTCGAGAACCGCAGGGAGTGGACCCACCTGAACTCCATCGCGCTCACACCGGCCGGCGACCTGCTGCTCTCCTTCCGGCTGACCGACACCATCGCGGTGGTCGACCGCAAGACCGGTGCCTTCAAGTGGACCTGGGGGCCGGGCGTGCTCTCCAACAAACACCACGCCACAAGGCTCTCGGCCGACGGCCACGACGATGGG
>JAPPOT010000788.1 GCA_028817855.1 Myxococcales bacterium | reverse complement strand
GCCCGGGGGGGCCAATGCGATCTGCCACGCGGGCGGGCAGCGGGGTGGCTAGGCGTCCGTCGACTCCGGCCTGTCACGAAAGCGGTAGCCGACGCCGCGCAGGGTCTCGATGTAAGCACCCGCGCTGCCCAGCTTTTGTCGCAGGCGTTTGACGTGCGTGTCGACGGTGCGGGTGGTCAGCTCGCTGCTCATGTTCCAGACGTCCTCGAGCAGCACCTCCCGCGTCTGTACGCGGCCGCGCCGCGACAGCAGGGTGTCCAGCAGGCGGAACTCGAGCGCGGTCAGGGAGAGCTCACGACCCTCGACCCACGCCCGATGGCCGTCGTGATCCATTCGCAGCGCCCCGAACTCCGTGTCGCTCTTCGCCGGTTCCTCGGTGTGGGAGCGGCGCAGGATCGCGCCCACGCGCAGCACCACCTCGCGCACGCTGAAGGGCTTGGTCACGTAGTCGTCAGCACCCACCTCGAAGCCCACCACACGGTCGATCTCCTCGCCCTTGGCGGTGAGCATGACGACGGGGATTCCGCGGGTTCGGGGTGTCGAGCGGACCTGACGGCAGATCTCGGTCCCCTGCACGTCGGGCAGCATGAGATCGAGCAGGATCAAGTCCGGGAGGGTCTGCTGGCGCAGCTGCTCGAGCGCGGTCTCGCCGGTCTCGGCGACCGTCGTGCGATAGCCCGCGTTCTCGAGGTTGTAGGCCAAAGCGTCGGCGATTTCGCGCTCGTCTTCGACAATCAGGATGCTTGCGGACACGGCTTTCGTGGACCTCTGTGGGTTCCGGATGGGGGCATCGTAGCTCGAATCCGGTGGGGCCACCGCCGGGGGGGTGCAAGTTGTCGCGGCCCTGTCACACGCCTGTCACACAAGAGGCGCAGCTTGGCGGCGACTCAGCGAAAGGACATTGTGACATGACCAGCAAGCCAAGGGCCTCGGCCCTTCTCGCCCTGGCCCTCCTCGCGGCCTGCAGCAGCAACCCCGCCTCGGCCCCCCCGGGCGCGAACCAGGGCAGCGAGCCTGAGCCGGGCGCGGCCGACAAGGCGCCCGCGGCGTCCGCCATGATCGCCATCGATGGCTCCAGCACGGTCTTCCCGATCAGCGAGGCCATGGCCGAGGAGTTCCAGAAGGAGAACCCCGCCAAGGTCACGATCGGCGTCTCCGGTACCGGCGGCGGCTTCAAGAAGTTCTGCAAGCAGGAGACGGTCATCACCGGCGCCTCCCGGCCGATCAAGCCGACCGAGGTGGAGATGTGCAAGGAGGCGGGTGTCGAGTACATCGAGCTGCCGGTCGCGTACGACGGCATCGCGGTCGTCATCCACAAGGACACCGACTGGGCCAAGGAGCTGACGGTCGAGGACCTGAAGCGTATGTGGGAGCCCGGCGCCCAGGGCAAGGTCACCAAGTGGAGCCAGGTGCGCACTGGCTGGCCGGACAAGGAGATTCACCTCTTCGGTCCCGGCGTCGACTCCGGCACCTACGACTACTTCACCAAGGCGATCGTTGGCAAGGAGCACGCCAGCCGCGGTGACTTCACCTCGAGCGAGGACGACAACGTGCTGGTTCAGGGCGTGGCGACGGACCCGCTAGCCCTCGGCTTCTTCGGCTACGCGTACTACTCCGAGAACAAGGCCAAGCTCGGCCTCGCTGCGATCACCGATGGCGACGAGGAGAATGGCGCGGGACACATCCAGCCCACTCCCGAGACCGTCGCCAACGGCACCTACCAGCCCCTGTCGCGCCCGGTCTTCATCTACGTGAACAAGGGCGCCTCCGCCCGGCCCGAGGTCAACGCCTTCATCGAATACTACTTGACCAAGGGTACGCCCCTGGTAAAGGAGACCGGCTACATTCCGCTGCCCCCGAAGGCCTACGAGCTCGCCCTCAAGCGCTTCAAGGATGGCGTGCACGGCTCGCTCTTCTTGGGTGGCGGCTCCAAGGTCGGTGTGACCGTGGAGGAGCTGCTTGCAGGCAAGTGAAGCAACCGTGGCGGCCACAGCGACCCAGCAACAGTCGCCCCTGCGTGGGTCCGTGCCTCTGTCGGAGAGGGCCATCGAGGCCTTCCTGCTGGGGTGCGGCCTCATCACGATCCTGACCACCGTCGGGATTTTGTTGGTCCTCGCCTTCGAGACCGTCGCCTTCTTTCAAGAGGTGACGCTCGGGCAGCTGCTCTTGGACACGCAGTGGACGCCACTCTTTGCCGACAAGCACTTCGGCATCTGGCCACTGGTCGGCGGCACCATGCTGACCTCGGCGGTTGCGATTGCGGTCGCGCTGCCCTTTGGGCTGATGGCGGCGATCTTCTTGAGTGAGTTCGCCTCGGCGCGCTGGCGCAGGACGCTCAAGCCGGCGCTCGAGGTGCTCGCGGGCGTGCCCACGATCGTCTACGGCTACTTCGCCCTGGTCGTGATCACCCCCGCGCTGCAGGCGGTCATCCCAGACCTGGCCGGCTTCAACGCGCTGAGCCCGGGGCTGGTGATGGGCATCATGATCATCCCGTTGATCGCCTCGCTCAGCGAGGACGCCCTCTATGCGGTGCCCAACAGCTTGCGCGAGGGTGCCTACGCGCTCGGCGCGTCGAAGCTACCAACCATCTTCCGCGTGACGCTTCCGGCCGCGGCGGGCGGGATCGCGGCGTCGGTCATCCTGGCCATCTCGCGCGCCATCGGCGAGACGATGGTGGTGGCGATCGCGGCCGGTCAGCAGCCGCGCCTGACGGCCGATCCACGCGTGCCGGTCGAGACGATGACCGCGTACATCGTGCAGGTCTCGATGGGCGCCACG
>JAPPOT010000907.1 GCA_028817855.1 Myxococcales bacterium | reverse complement strand
TTATAGACAGGCCGAATCCCGCCACGATCATCTGCAGCAACAGCCCCAGGCGCTGGGGCTCGTGGCGCGCGATCAGCATGGCCATCGTGAGCGCGCCGGCACCGGTGAAGGCGCTCATGACGCCATAGCCCCCGCTGCCGATCTCCAGCACCTCTTCGGCGAAGAGCGGCAGGAAGACCTGCATGTACGACATGCCGAAGGTGAAGTAGATCGCCGACAACCCCAGCACCCCGCGCACGGAGGCGCTGCCGAGCGCAAAGCGCAGACCGTCCACCAACCCGCGCCCCATCGCCGCGAGGCCCGTCCCCTCCGGCTTCTGCTGGGTCGGCACGCGTAGCAGGTAGGTGAACCAGGCCGCACCCGCGTAGAGGCCCGCCATGATGCTGAAGGCGCCCTCCGCGCCCATGCTCGCGTAGACCAGACCACCCATCGTGGCACCGGCGATGCGCATGGTGTTGAGGGTGGCACTCATCAACGCCATCGCGTTGGTGACGCGGGCGGCCGGCACGATCGACGGAACCATCGACTGGCGCGCGGGCTGATCGAAGGCCATCAGGATACCGCGCAGGAATGCATAGATGTAGACGTGCCAGAGCTCCAGCAACCCCGAGAGGATCAGCCCCGCGAACGCGACGGACAGCGAGAAGACCGCGAGCTTCACCGTCATCAGCACCGTGCGCCGGTCGAACCAGTCTGTGACGACGCCCGCGATCAGCCCGAAGAAGACCTGGGGAATGGTACGCACCCCGATCACCGCCCCCAGGTGGGCCGCGCGATCACCGGTGAGATCGAAGATCAGAAAGGGCAGCGCGATCTGGCTCATCCACACTGCACCGGCGTGGAAGATCTGCCCCAACCACAGATGACGAAACGCCTGGTAGCGCAGGGAGGCGAAGGTCCCGCCCTGATCCGACTCGGCCACGCCCCCGTGTTGCCACGCCCGCTCCCCCCAAAGAACCCCATGGCACGATCAGCCACTCCAGCGGCGACTTTTTCGTGCCGGAGCCGGTGGCCACCTACGCCTGCGCGCGACCGCGCAGCGCCGTCCAGATGCCCACCGCCAGCAACGCCACCACGAGCACCATCACGTGGCCAGCGACGAGATGGTCGCTGTTGGTGAGCGGGCAGTGGAGCTGGAGCGCGAGGTTGCCGGTGAGCCCGAGGGCAACGGCCGCCAACCAGGGCGCGTAGCGCGCACCTCGATCGAGCGCTCGCAACAGCAGGAACACCGGCAGCCCGGTGCCAAGCCCGAATAGCAGACAGGGGCGGGCGCGATCCCAGACCGTCTCGTGGGGCAGGGGCGCGGTGTGGGGCAGCAGGTGGTGCGCCTCGGGGAGCAAAGCGAACAGCAGCGCGCTGAGCACCGCCGAGAGCGCGAGCGCCACGGACGCCTGGACGCTCGGACTCGGCCGGTGCACCGGTCGCAGACCCGTGCGCAGAGCGAGCGCGAGCAGGACCCCGCAGCCGCAGAGCACGAGCGCCATGCGCGCCGGCGGATAGGCCGACAGCTCGGGTCGCGGCGTGAGCAGCAGGCTCGCCAGCACCGCCAAGAGCGCCATGAGCGCCGCCAGCGCCAGTCGGGTCGTGGTCGACAAAGCGCGCAGGCGCCCCAGCACGGTGCGCTCCTGGGCCTCCACCCGCGGCGACAGATCCTTCCAGAGCTCCGACAGCTCGGCCTGCTCCTCCGCCGTCGCCGGCCCCTCGGGGGAGAGCAACCCCCCGAGCCCCGCATCTTCGCCGTGTCGCTTGCTGCCGTCGTCGCTCATGGTGCTTCCCGTTCGAGCTGCGCGGACAGCAGCTCCTTGAGTTTCCCGTAGGCCCGGTGGGCGCGCACCCGCACCGCGCCCTCGGTCGAGCCCACGATCTCCGCGACCTCGGCGAAGGGTCGGTCCTGCAGCCAGTGCAGCTCGACCACCTCGCGCTGCCCGGCGGGCAGGCGCTCGAGGGCCTGATGCAGGAGCCGCGCGCGACGCGCGCGATCGAGGCCCTCGTGCTCCGCGTCCTGGGTGGGCCGACCGTCCGGCGGCTCGTACTCGAGCGAGCTGGTCGGCTTGCGCTTGCGAGCGCGCCACTGGTCGCGCACCAGGTTCATCACGATCGTCATCAACCACGGATGAAGGCGCTCGCCCTCGCGAAAGTCGCGCCGCGCCCCGTGCAGTCGCAGGAATGTCTGCTGCACGAGCTCACGGGCCGCGTCGTCGCTGCCCAGGTGTCGGCGCCCGACGCGCAGGATGGTCGCCGCATAGCGCTGAAAAAGCTGCTCGAAGGCCCGGCCATCGCCGGCCCCGTAGGCGTTCATCAACGCCTCGTCCGAATGCTCTGCGCCTGGAGCTGCGTCCGCCACGGATGGCAGCATAGCCTCGGACAGGGCAATTGTGGCGGGAGACGGACCGGACAATATGCACGACTCGCTCGGAGGGAGCGGAGGCGGACCGGCCCCGCGCCGGTCCGCCCGGACGCTCACAGGGGCGTGATCTCCACACGGACGAGGCGGTCGACGGCGGGGTACTCGAAGTCGTCGTCGACCATCACGACCGGCCCGTCCTCGGCCTCGCCGGTGTCGGGGCTGGACTGGCGAGGCGCCTGATCGGGACCTGCGCCCGGATACTGGTTGAGCTCGGTGCCCGCATCCCAGAGGAAGACCTGTGAGGTCACGTCCCCGGACACGGGGGTCTCGCCGTCGAAGAACGCAATACCCCCGGCCTCCGGCGCGAAGAAGAGATCGTTGCTCTGAACCAGCATCGTGGCGAACGAGAGCACGTCCCCTGGCATCGCCGTCACCTCGAACTCGTAGGCGCCGCCTGGCAGCGCCGGCCCGGGATCGTCGGCGCCATCCGGGGTATCGAAGACCACCACTGCGACGTCGAGCGCGGCCATCGCCATCAGCAGATCGCCAGGGCTGCCGTCCTCGGCCAGCATCTCGAGACCGTCACCCCGGTCGGGCTGACCATCCTCGAAGAAGGCCTGCATGTCCGCTGCGTGCACCGCCCAGACACCGGGTGCCAGGGGCGACGCCAGGCCGACGCCCTCCGAAATCACCTCGGCGAGGCCGGAGGGGTCTCCATCCTCCGCCAGCGCCGCGAGCCCGTCGCCGCGGTCGGCCTCGCCCTCCGTGAAGAGCGGCGCCATCCCCTCCGGGTGCACGACGAAGACGCCGGGTGCGAGCGGCACCGCGAGCGTTTCACCGCCAGCCATGAGCGTGGTCTCGCTGGAGACGATCTCGATCGTCAGCGTGAAAAGGTTGCCGGCGGCACCGCTGACGGTCACGCGCAGCACGTCCTCGGTCGCAGGCAGGTGGTCGAAGTCGTCGCGGGCCAGCCGCACGCTGTCGTCGTCGTCGTCCGCACCGGTGTCCAGGCCGCTCTGGCGCAGCGCCTGATCGGCGCCCGTGCCCGGCTCCTGGTTCACTTCCGAGCCCGCGTCCCAGAGCATCACCTGGTCCGTAACGTCACCGTCGATCGGCGTGCCGTCGTCGTCGAAGAGGGCGATGCCGCCGGCCGCCGGCGCGTAGAAGAGGTCGTTGCTGTGCACGAACATCGTCGCGAAGGAGAGCTGCGCGCCGGGCGCGGCGTGGAAGCTCGCCTCGTAGGACGCCCCCGGCATGAGCGGACCCGGCTCATCGGCGCCGCTGGGCGTGTTGAGAACGCCGGCGCCCATGTACTGGGCCGCGCTCACGTTCTCGATGCGGACGCGGAATTCGGTCGCCTCGGGCTCGCTGTCCTCGGCGGCGGAACCCGCCGCCGCGCCGTCATCGGCGTTGACCTCGGGCTCGGCGTCGTCGGTCGGATCGGCGCCGTCTCCACCCGCGGTGTCATCGCCGTCATCACCACTGCAGGCCCACATGAGAGGACTCGCGGCTGCCAACAGGCCGGCCACAATCAGTCGCTTCAGGAGCATCTGCTTTCTCCGCAATTGTCAGGGGTTGAGAAGAAGGAACACCCCATCGATACCGGTCCTTACGACGCCCTCGCTCACCGGTTACGGCGGTGTGAGCACGACCTCATCCACCGCTGTCCGGCCCTCGCTCGCGATCATCCGAACCGGGGCCGATCAAGTAGTGCTAGGGTCGCGCCGCCAAGAGCAAGGAGAATCGGGATGAGTGACCGCAAGCGGAACTTCGTGGTGATCGGCGGCGCGCGCGGAATCGGCGCGGCGATCGCGGTGGCCGAGGCGGCCAGGGGCAATCGGGGCTTCGTCGGCGACATGCTGCCGCGGGATCAGGCCGACCCCTCGCTCTCCGAGTACCTGGCGTCCGGCCAGGTCAAGTACGGCACGATGAACGTGACCGACCTGGACTCGGTGATGAAGTTCCGGGACGACGTGGTCGCCGATCTCGGCTCGGACCTCCCCCTGGCGATCGTGAAGATGGCGGGCATCAGCCGGCGCGGCGACCTGACCAAGCTCGACGACTTCATGGGCGTGAAGCTGATGGTCGACATCAACGTCGAGGGCGACCGGCGGGTGGCGCAAGCCTTCAGCGAGGCCTTGCGCAGCGCACAGGGGACACTGGTGCTGGCAAGCTCGATCGTGGCCGAGTCCGGCCACTCGACCCAGGGCGACCAGTTCTACCAGATGACGAAGCTGCAGGCCTGGTACGAGAGCGCCGCCGTGCTGCACGACGAGGGGACCTACGCAGGCGTGACCGGCTGGGCGGTCGCGCCGGGTCTGGTGATCACCGACCTCACCCTCAAGGAGGTAACCTTCCCCGCGACCATGATCCCGACCGCGCGCATGGCGGCCAGCGACGAAAAGCTACGCGCGGAGCTGGCCGAGGCCGCCGGCATCGCGGCCGACGACTTCCCGACCCGCGCGACCGAGATCCTCTACGCGACCCATCGCGAGGCGCTGCGGAAGCTCGACGGGCACGACGCCCTCAAGAAGCTGCTCGACAAGGATCCGGACCTGGGCATGCGCACCGCCGGCGTCTTCCTCAACCGCGCCGCGCGCAACCCGAAGACCAAGGAGACCAACGGGGAGATGGTGAACCGCTCCGCCGAGCTACTCGAAGCGCTCGACATCGCGATCCGCCCCAGCGTGGTCGCCGAGCTGGTCAGCGCCCAGCTCGACGCGCGCAAGCCGCCGTCGCTCGGCATCCTGAAGGCCTACAGCAAGGACGGCAAGAACCGCATCGCGAAGATCGGGCTGAGCTGAGGGAACCGGCACGACTCGGGAAGAAATGAGGAGGCCCGGTCCTGCCGTGGACCGGGCCTTCCTCGTCTCCACCGCGCGGCGCTCAGGCCTAGGAGCAGAAGCTCATCAGCACCGGGCTGCAGCCCGCGTCGCCCGCCGCGCTCGCCGCGCTCGCCGCCTGCTCGCAGATGCCCTTGGTGGTGTCGTCCAGGCTCGCGCAGCATTCGTCGAGCTGATCGCAAGCGCCGCCCGCCTCGCTGCCCCCGCAGTCGAGCAGGTCGAAGCAGTTTTCGAAGGCGCACAGACCCGTCTCGGTCAGGCACTCGCTGCACTCGGCGGTCGGCGTGCAGCCGCTGTCGCAGGCATCGGCCGCGTCCTGGGCGCACTCGATCAGATCCGCGCAGACGCCCTCGAAGCAGGTGTTGATTTCACACATCTCCATCGTGCACGCGGTGTACTCGTCGAGCCCGCTGCACTCCGTCATGTCCATACCTTGCATCATCGTGTCGCAGGCCGCGATCTGATCCTCGACCGACTGATCGCCGCTGCTGGCGCTGTCATCGCCGTCGCCGGTCTCACCATCGTCGCCGTCGCCGGTGGACGCGGCGTCGTCACCGTCACCAGAGGAGCCATCGTCGCCATCACCCGAGGACGAGCCATCACCGTCACCATCGCCAGCTGAAGCGCTGTCGCCATCACCGTCGCCGGCCATACCCGCACCGCCTTCTTCACTGGCGGTGTCATCACCGCTGTCATCGCCGCAACCAAGGCTCGTGGTCGCAAGACCCAGCACCAGCAACACCATCGAGATTCGCAAGCTCATCGAGTCACTCTCCGTCGGGGTACATAGGATAAAGAAGCCGCGCTGCGACCTCCCCAGATGATCACAGCGCAAACCCATTTTTACCGCACGTCGATCGACCGCGCATGGGTACAGGTGCTCAGGCGCTTCGCGCCGGCGTGTGTGCTGCACGTACACCGCGCCACAACCACAGACCGCAGAGCATCCAGAACAGCAGCAACGGTACCAGTGAAGCGCTACCCGACAGCCCCAGCAGCTGCCCAACGTTCCACGCGCTCGTGACACCGGGCGGCAGGGGCTCCGCAGTCGACGGCGTGATGTTGACCGCCAAGTGCCCCTCGATCAGCGCGGGCACGAGGTACTGCGCGTACGGCTCCTTGATGTGCATCGGCACGCGGGGCTGCACCGCCGTCGCCGCCAGCATGTTCATCACCGACCAGAGCCCGAGCAGCAGCAGCAGCGCGCGAGAGAGCAGCCCCGCCAACCGGTGCGCGCGCGCGAGCTGCGCGCAGCCCGCCACCATCAGCGCGACGAAGGGCAGCGCCGGTACGTACATGCGCGGCCCCGCGGCTCGCCCCCCCTGCCACGCGGGCAGCATCGAGGTGAACAGAAGGAACCCGACGCCGACGCCGGCGCACAGCAGGATGTCGGCGCGGCGCTCGCGCTCGCGCCACCACAGCAGCGCACCTGGCAGGGCCAGAGCCAGCCAAGGCGCATAGGGCAGGATTCCGCGGTAGCGTCCCCACAGGAGCTGCGCCAGCACGTCCGGTCGCGGCACCGTGGAGACGACGGCGGTATAGTTGGCGTCCTTCTCGGCGGTGCCTCGGGTGACATTGGGGAATGTGGTGAAGTCGTAGCCGGTCGACAGCGGATGCCCGAAGGCCGCGTCGTGGTAGGCCGCGAGCAGCAGCAGGCACGGCAGCGCGCCAGCGGCCACCAGCGTGAAGCTGCGCGCAGGCCGCAGCTGAAAGAGCGCGTAGACCCCGAGCGCGAGCAGGAGCAAGACCGCCTGGTACTCGGTGAGCACGAGCCAACCTGCAAGCACGCCACCGGTCAGCGCAAGGCCGGAGCCCGTCTCACGCCCACGCTGCCGCGCGAGCAGCGCGAAGATCAGTAGGGCGAGCGTGGCGGCCAGCTGGTGTCCGATGAAGAGCGTGGCATACGGCAGCGCGAGCGTGCCGAGCCCGTAGAGCAGCGGCACCGCGAGCCGCTCGAGGGGCGGCACCTGCCAAAGCGCCAGCAGGAGGTACATCGCTGCCACGCACAGCGCCGACGGCACGGCCACCGCAAAAGCCGTCGCTAGATAGAGCCCCATGTCGACGTCCGCGGGTGCACCGCTCCGCCCTACCCCCAGCACCCGGGCGACCGCGTAGAAGGGCGTGGCCAGCCAGGCGAGCCCCGGCGCCTTGTCGGAGTAGTAGTGGCCATCGCGCAGGGACTTGTCGCCGGTATTGAGGTGGTAGTCATCGATCACCACCGTCGACTGTTCGGCCAGCGCACGCACCAGGTTGAAGCGGGAGTTCTCGTTGTAGCCACCGCCCTGGAAGAAGAAGGCGTAGGTGCCCAGGGCCAGCACGAAGAGCGCGACGGCCGGGCTCCGCAGGTGGGCGCGCATGGACGAAAGGCTATCCGGAAGCCTCCGGGCGCGGCCATTTCCACCCCCTCGGCAGGACTCTCCTGCCCCCAACTGGTTACCCTGCAACCGAATCTGTCACCTGTTGACATTCCCCAGCTGGGGAGGGCGGTAACGACTATTCACTCACTGTTGATTTCGGTCATGTGCGAGGTGTAGGGTGCCGCAATCTTCGGAGGAAGGTGGCACATGGTGGTTCATTGGAGGACTCTGGCCCTAGCGGCGGCTGTGCTGGGCGCCGCATCCGCCTGCTCGTCGACCACGACTGGGAACGGGGACGACAGCTCGGAGGGCGACGGAGGGAGCAACGACAGCTCCGGAGACGGTGACGGCGACGGCGATGGCGACGACAGCTCGGATACCACCTCCGGCGACGGCGACAGCGGCGGCACCACGGTGGTCAACGACGAGGACGACACCGAGCCGGTCGGCGACGATCTCGTGCTGCTCTTCAACCCCATGTACTCCGCCTACGACGGTGTCCACGACTTCAAGCTGCCCGCCATCGTGCAGGGCGTACAGGACGTGAAGTGGAGCGCGAACCCGGCCGACATGGTCGACCTGGCGCCCGATAGCTCCACCGGCGGCATCCTGATCACCACGCGCAAGCCGGGCACCGTTCAGATCATCGCCCGCACCGGCGCACTGAGCGGCTCGGCAGAGCTGCACATCACCGACGCCACTCCCGAGGACTGGGAGATCGGTGAGATGCGCTACAACAATGAGATCCCGTTCCCGATGTTGGAGCTTCCGGACGGCGGGTTCATGGGCGGCTTCGACGGGGGTGCCGCCAACGTCATGCTGCCGGACGACCTCTCGTGCCGCAACTGCCACAGCTCGCTCGCGACCGCACTCGACGTGGAGCACACGCCCCAGCAAACCGGCGGCTACAGCGACGAGGAGCTGATCGGAATCTTCACGATGGGCACCAAGCCCGAGGATGCCGGCTTCCACACCCCCTTCCCGGAGTCCATCTACACCCGGTTCCACACGTGGGAAGCCACCGAAGAAGAGCAGAAGGGCATCGTGATCTACCTGCGCTCCCTCGAGCCAAAGACCCAGGGGCCGCTCGACTTCGCCGGACTGATGGAGCAGTTCGGCGGCGGCAACTAGTGCGCTGACAACAAGATCGTCGCGAAGGTGGGAACGAACCTGCCCGACGCACCGTTCGTTCCTGAAGTGATGACCCTCCGACCCACAGCCATGAACACCAAGGTCGTGCTGTCTTGCGCGGCACTGCTCCTCCTGCTCGCGGGCTGCCAGCGCGCGCGCACAATCCAGAAGGCCGAGCCGGACGCCGGGCGCGACGCGGACGCCGCGGTCCCGATGCAGGACGCGGGCGGTGAGCCCGACGCTACGGCGCCGGCGGAGGATGCGGCGATGCCCACGGACGCGGGCTCGGACGAGCCAGCCGACGCCATGGCCGACGCCTCCGACATGTTCGACGACGAGGACGGCGGCATCACCGGCCCGCGCGACCCGGATCCGCCCTGCGACGTCCAGCTCGAGGAGGCGCTGGACGGGCTCCCCGACGACCTGATCTGCGCTGGGCTCTACACCGACGTCTGGCGCAAGCTCCTCTCGCCGGACGCGCGTTTCTATGCCCCGGCCTACCCACTGTGGTCCGACGGCTCCGGCAAGCAGCGCTGGGTCATCCTGCCCAAGGGCGAGAAGATCGATGCCACCGACCAGGCCGCCTGGGTGATGCCGGTGGGCACACAGCTGTGGAAGGAATTCCGCGTCAACGGCCGCCGCGTGGAGACGCGCGTGCTGCAGAAGACGCGCGAGGACCGCTGGGTGCGCGCCACCTACGAGTGGAACCGGGACGAGACCTGGGCCGTGCGCTCCTTCGGCAGCGATCGCGACGACGTGATGATCAGCGGCACGGTCTACCACGTGCCGACGGGCAGCGAGTGCGACCAGTGTCACGGCGGCGCCAAGGACCGTGTGCTCGGCTTCTCGATGATCGCGCTCGGGCTGCCCGGCGCCGAGGGCCTGACGCTCGAGAAGCTGGTCGAGGAAGACCTGCTCGATCCTGCGCCGGTGCGCACCAGCCTGGTGATCGGCGACGACGGTACCGACAAGGGCGCCGAGGCGATGGGCTGGCTGCATCACAACTGCGGCGTGAGCTGTCACAACAGCGACCAGAACGCCGAGGCCTACTCCACCGACCTCTTCCTGACGCTACGGCCCACCGAGCTGGACGGCCGCCCGAGCAACCAGTTCGACGCGCTCCAGAACACGGTCAACGTGGACATGCTCTCCGAGCGCTGGGGCACGGACCGCAAGCGCATCGTGCCGGGCTCGCCCGAGCAGAGCGTGCTCTATCAGCTGATCGCGACCCGCATCGGCGACTCCAAGGAACAGATGCCGCCGATCGCCTCGCAGCTCGTGGATCCGATCAACCTCACCCACGTGCGCGAGTGGATCGCCGCGATGCCGGCCGAGTAGCTTCGCAGGAGTTGAGCCTGCCCTGCTCGGCACCGCGCTGAGGATGTGGATTGCCGTCCACCCGCGCAAGGGCAGGAGCACGCGCGTGGGCAAGTTGGCGAGGCGCCGAGCTCCAAGCCTAGTTGCAGCCGCAGCCGCCGCCGCTGGCGCCGACGGCGCCGGACGTGCCCTCGCGGTAGACGGTGGCGTGCTCCTCGCCCGCAGCCACGTCGGAGGCCGGGTCGAGCTGCATGTCCTGGCGGGCCAGGCGCTCGCGCTCGTAGGGCGCGACCGTGGCGCACGCGCCCAGTGCGAAGATCGACAGCGTGATCAGCAGGCGCATGGGCTCACTCCTCCTCGTCCTCTTCCGGCTGCGGCAAGGCGAACACCCAGCTGGCGATCGCCACGTAGCCCTCATCGTTGACGGTACGGTAGACATCGCGCCCGAAGCCATCAACCCCCTCGTGCTCGGCCCCGCCAGCGGCGACCGACAGCGGCTTGCGCAGGAGCAGCGAGTCCTCGGGGTTGTCGCCATCCACCATCGAGCGGGCGGACACGTAGGAGGCGGAGGCCTCCGCGCCGGTCACCGCATCGAAGGCGCGGGTCTCCGACTCCAGGCGGTCACGCCCCGGTGCATAGATGCGGAAGAAGCGCTCCTCGGCTCCGTGGCAGGTGTGGAAGCCACAGTCGCGCGCCAGGATCGGATAGATCTTCTGGAAGTCGCGGAACTCGCGCTCCGCCTCCAGGTAGCCGGCCTGCTCGGAGTCCTCACAGCCTGCAAGCGGTGGCAGCCCGAGCACGGTCAGCGCGGCGACGGTCACTCGCATCCGGTTCCCCATCGCTAGAGCCTCCCCGTGACGCGCAGGGTCGCGAAGCGCTCCACGTCCTCGAAGTCGGGACCATCCTCGGCGTGCCCCACGCGGGCGTGGGACTGGCGGTAGGCCAGCTCGAGCCCGAAGCGCTCACCGAGCTCCAGCGCCACCAGCGCCTCCAAGCCGAGCGCGAGGCCGCTGTCGCCGGCGCCGTCCTCGGTGATCGAGTCGTTGATGCCGATGATCCACTGCGCCTCCGGCCCCAGCCGCAGGTCGAGCCCCCTGAGCACGGGCACGATCAGGTCGAGGCGCAGGTGAGGCCCGACCAGGTAATAGGCGGGCGTGGGCTGATCGCGGACGTCGGGAGCGAAGCCGCGCAGCGAAGCGCCGATGTGAGGCGAGACGGCCAGCGCGCCGTCGCCCAGGCCCATGACCGGCGCCACGCTCAGCTCGACCCGCTGACTACGGGCCGCGTGCTCAACCGGCAGCGCGAAGGGCGGCTGCGACTCCACGGTCATCCCGAGCGAGCCCTGATAGCGGACCAGCACCTCGAGCGCGTAGTGATCGGCGAGCTGGCCGCGCACGCGCACGGCGGCGTCGACCGCGGGGAACTCGCTCTCGGGGAGGGTCTCGACACCGAGCGGGGTCGGCCGACGAAAACGTCGCGTCCCGACCCCGGCGCCGACGGCCACCGTGACACTCAGGGGCGCACCCACCGACTCGGCAGCGTCGGCCTCGGCACCCGCGGGAGGTTCGCCGATCTCCGCCTCCTGCGAATCGGACCCGGCGCCCGGCTCGGTCTCGGTCTCGGTCTCGGTCTCGGCTTCGATCTCGGTCTCGGTCCCGGACTGGTCGGCGGCCTCCGTCACCGGCACCGTCTCCGGCTCGGCACTGGCCGGGGCCGCCGCCTCGGAAGCGACCCCGCCCTCTGCCTGAGCCGCAGCCACCTCGAGCGACCCGGCAGCCGCCCCGGTCCCGAGCTCCTGCGCCGACAGCCACCCGCCGGGCAGCCACGCACCTGCCAGACCCCACACGAGAATCGCCGACAGCCGCTTCATAGGGTCAGCGCTCCGGTCAGCGTGACCTCGAAGGCGGTCACCGAGTCGAGCAGACGGTAGTCCGAGTAGCTATAGAACGTCGGCCCCACGGACAGCACCGTGCTGAGCACCTGGCCGCTCGCGTCGAGCTCCCAATTGCGGGTCAGGTCCAGGCCGACGCGGTGGGCGCTCAGGGGCGACAGTTCCTTGTCGCGCGTATAGAAGGCCCGACCTTCCTCGAGCTCGTCGTAGCTGGGCTGGTAGTGCTCGGCGCCGTTCTGCAGGTACAGGCGGTAGCGCAGCGCCACCAGGGTCGCAGCGTCCAGCCAGGCGCCTCCGTCCACCTGCAGCGTGTGCGACATCATGGACCAGTCGTCCAGGTACAGGCGGTAGCTGCCGCCTACGGAGAAGACCTCGCTCAACGCCCGCCGCCCGCGTAGCGCGAACGCGTGGGCCACGCGCAGCTCCGGGTTGGCCTCGGGAATGCAGGGCACGTCGAGGCCCTCGCACGTGCCGTCATCGCTGCCGATGCCGACGTAGCGGTAGGGGCTCGCCTGATAGCCCTCCGTGCGCGTCAGCTGGTAGACCCCCTGCACCAGCGTGTCGGGATCGAGGATCTGCGTCAGCGAGAGGCGCCCGCTGACGGCTTGCACGTCCTCGGAGAAGAGCGGATCGCCCACGCGCCCGACGTCGTCGAAGTTAGCCGACGCGCTGGCGGCCACCGTCGCGCTCTTGTTGGCCAGGTCCACCTCGGCCGCGACCGAGCCGCCGTGGCTCTCGTAGTCCGGCTCGGTGCTGTAGCGGTAGTCCGCCGACAGACGCACGCCGTCCAGCTCGTGCTCGAGGGTGACGTCCAGCTCGTCGCGCTGCTCGGTCACCGCCAGCGAGGCCGACGTGCGGATGTCGATCGAGGCGCTGGTCCAGACGTCCACCGTATAGACGAGCTGTGCACTGGTGCGCGTGCCCACCGGCGCCTTCACGCGCAGCCGCGGCGTGATGACCGTCGTCTCGTCGCTGTCGGTGCGCACGTAGACCGCGGTCGCGGCCTCCTGGGCGCCCACGGAGAGCGGTGCGCCGAGCGCGGCGCACAGACACGGCACTGCGAGCCATCTCATGGTGCAGCCGCCCCCTCCGGAGTGAAGGTCAGCACGGCATCCACCACCGACTGCGAATCCTCGCCCTGGACCGTGACGGGCTCGGGGCCCTTCTCGAACTGGATCTGGGCGCGGGGGCCGTAGTCGAACTCGTCCTCCGTGACCTCGATGTTCAGCACGTAGGTGCCGTCGGGGACGACGCGCCCCATGTGATCGGTACCGTCCCAGGTCCCCTCCTGGACGGTGCTGTGGTCGGACAGGGTCGCGGCGCTGATCACATCCGGCCCGGACTCCTCGCAGCGCAGCGCCTGCCACACGAAGAGGTTGCGCAGCCGAACCTCGGCCCAGATCATCGGCGTCTTGATGTAGCGGCCTTCCGCATCCTCGATCCACACCGCGCCGCAATTCTCGGGGCGGTATAA
>JAPPOT010000807.1:968-2782 GCA_028817855.1 Myxococcales bacterium | reverse complement strand
AGAGCGCGGACGAGGCGGCGCTGGTGCGTGTGATCGCGCGGGCACGACAGCTCGGGATGGGCAGCGTGGTCGTGCCGCAGGTGCGCCTGCGGCGTGGGGCGCCCGACGAATGGCGCGGGGTGTTGCGGCCGCGGGACGAAGGGCGCTGGTGGCGCAGCTACGAGCGCTTCGTGCTGCGCCAGGCGCGCCTCTCGGAGCGCAGCGGCGTGGCGGTGCTGGCGATCGGAAGCGAGCTGACTTCGCTGTCGGGCGACGTGCACGCGCACCGCTGGCGGCGGCTGGCGGGGAAGGTACGGCGCGTCTACGGAGGCAAGCTGGCCTTCGTCGCCAATCACGACGCGCTCGATCTGCAGGCTCCGTTCGAGGGCGTCGACATCGCCGGCGTCAGCGCCTACTTCCCGCTGGCTACGGGGCCCGAGGCCGGCGAAGCGCAGATGCGCGCGGCGTGGCGAAGGGCGGCGGTGCAGCTGCGCGAGCTCTCCCACGCCACCGGCAAGCCGGTGGTCCTCTTCGAGGTGGGCTACCCGAGCGTCGACGGCGGCGCGGTGCGGCCCTGGGACTACACGCGGGGCACGGTGATCGACCTCGAAGAGCAGGCGCTGGCCTACCGCGTGTGCGTCGACACGGTGCTCGACGCGGACTTCATCCACGGGGCCTTCTTCTGGAATTGGTTCGGGCGCGGTGGCCCCTTCGATCGGCACTACACGCCCCGGGGCAAGCCGGCGCTCGAGCAGGTGCGACGGCTGCTCGCGGCCCGGGCGGCGCTACAGCCGCTCCCGTAGCTTCGCCACCAGCTCCGTGATGTCGGCGCACTGGCCGATCTCTGTCGGGCCCAGCAGAACCTCGATGCCGGAAGGGCGGACGCCGATGACGGCGGGCAGGGCGCCGCGCAGCACCGCGCGTTGCGCCGCGTCGAGCTCGTCGCGGTGCAGCAGCTCGACGGGTACGGGGAGCTCGCGCTGGCACGCGGCCCACTGGGTACGCTCGCCGGTCGGGCCGTGCGTGAGATCGCACAGGGCGCAGTCGCCACGACCGATCAGCTTGAGGGCGACGTCTCGTAGCAGGGCGAGCGCCCCGCTGTCGGCGTTGTAGATGAACAGCAGGTGCACGAACGGTTCGGACATGGTGTGGGTTGCGACGCGGCGATCCGTCGCTGGGACGGCGATTCGGTCGGCCCAGTTACAAAGTAGGGCCGCAACGGCGACTCCCGCTGCTTCGTCGGTGATGTGGAGGGCCGAGTCTGATAGCCCTCGACGTGTGGTCTCGCCTTCCGGGTTCGGGCGCGGCCGCAACCACCAGGGATCACGGCGCTTCCAAGGTGGCCGGGATTGCCCCGGGGAGCCTGCCTTGCCGCACGCACCTACATGTCGTATTATATGCCACGTCTCGGGGGATTGCTTCGCATGAGCCAGGCCGTGCAGACCAAGCGCAAGACCCTGTCCGGACCCTACGGGGAAGCGGACCTCGAGGGTGATCGCTTCGGCCAGGAGGAGGACCACTGCTCCTATCCCCCCGAGGGGGCCCCGCTGGAGAGTGACATCTCGGAGCTGAAGGCCGCGCTCGGTGCCAAGATGGCGGAGTTCTCGGACCACAGCGACGTCTACACGCTGATGGTGCCGCCCGACGGCGATCCGGATGCCCATCTGCCGGGCAGCATCGAGGAGGCGATCCGTCAGGTGCTCGAGCAGGTGCCCCGTTCGAAGAGCCCCCCCGAGCTGCCGCCCGAGGCCTACCCGCGCTCGGGCAGCACGCCACCGCCGGCGCTGAACGACGACGGCGACGACGACGAGCCCACCCCCTGAGCGCGCGCCTTG
>JAPPOT010000807.1:0-958 GCA_028817855.1 Myxococcales bacterium | reverse complement strand
CGAGCCCAACCCCTGCGCTCGCGCCTTGCCCTGGTTCAGCTACCACGGGGGCCACAGCGGGCAGTTCTGCCGCCACGCCAAGGATGATCTGGCGGCCGTGGTGGAGCGCGCGATCGACGCGGGCTTCACGCACTACGGCCTGTCCGAGCACTGCCCGCGCTATCGCGCGCAGGATCTTTTCGGCGAGGAGGTCACGCAGCAGGTCGACCCGGCCACGCTGCTGTTGGACTTCGAGGCCTACACGCGCGAGGCGCTGCGGCTGCGCGACCACTACGCCGATCGCGTCGAGCTGATCGTGGGCTTCGAGACCGAGCGCCTGCCACCCGAGAGCTGGGCGACACGCATGGCGGAGGTGCGGGCCAGCGCCGCCTTCGAGTACATCGTCGGCAGCGTGCACGACGTGGACGGCGTCTACGTCGACTACAGCGCCGAGCAGACCCTCGCGCTTGCCGAGCGGTTGGGCGGGGTCGAGGCGCTGCAGCTGCGCTACTTCGACGCCCTGACCGACCTGGTCGAGACGCTCCGCCCCGAAGTGGTCGGCCACGTCGATCTGGTGCGCAAGTTCGACGGCCCAAACGCCGGCTTCTCGCCCAAGGTCCTGGCGCGCGTCGAGCGCACGCTGGAAGCGGTGAAGGCCTGCGGCGGCGTGCTGGACGTCAACTGCGGCGCCCACCGACGCGGGCTCAGCCCGGTGTACCCATTGCCGGAGATCTTGCAGCGCGCGCGGGTGATGGAGATCGGCGTGACCCTCGGCGACGACAGCCACGGCGCGGACAGCGTGGGCGTCGGGCTCGACGCGTGCATGGCTGCGATCGCCAACGCGGGCTACGGCGAGGTTTGTTACCTCACCCGCGACGCCGGCACCGTGACCTGGCGCCGCGCGCCGATCGACACCGTCAAACCGCTCCGCTGAGTAGCCCGCAGCCAGCGAGGCCCGAGCCCCGCATCCACAGACGGG
>JAPPOT010000860.1 GCA_028817855.1 Myxococcales bacterium | reverse complement strand
ATGCTTGCCAGCGGGTTGGCACGAGAAAGCACCCCGGTCCGGGCTTGCCCACCCCGACAGCCGTCCGGCTACCTCTGACGCAATGCTCGGCACGGCCCGCGCGTCATCCGGCACCACCACGAGACCGGGACCGAGACCGACTCCGAGACCGACTCCGAGACCGGGACCGGGACCGACTCCGAGGCCGAAACCGAGTCCGAGTCCGAGGGAGACCGAGACGGCATCCCTACTCATCCAACAGGCTCGGCAACGCCCGGGCGAGCACGGCGTTCTTCGCACGCCGCGGCAGCTCCAGCGCTTCGACCACCGCGCGGCGGCGCAGGAACCGCACGCGCTCGCGCGGGCTCGGCTGCAGCTCGGGGTCGATCGCGTAGCCCCAGGCGCGCAGCTCCCGCTCGCACAGCCACTGCGCGTAACGCACCGCGCGGTTGTCCATGTGCGCGCGCCAGCGCTCGACCGCGCTCGGGTCGAATGCGCGCTCGAGCAGCGCGAAGGAGGAGTTCTGCAGCGTCGGGCGTCCCTCTGCGTCCGCCGCCGGCAGCGCGAGCGGGCTCGCCAGCTCGAGCAGCGCGGCCACGCGGCCCAGCTCCCTGTCGGGCTCCGTGATCAGGTCCTCGAAGCGCAGCACCTCGAGTCGCGCGTGATCGCGCAGGGCATGCAGCCTCGCGCTCGTCGCCTTCCAGGCGAGCAGGGCCTCGTCGAGCCGCTGCTCGCCGCGATAGGCGCGAGAGAGGATCACGTCGCGCGCATCGCGCACGAGCGCCAGGCAGCGCACGTCGGGGCTCTGCAGCAGGCCTTCCACCGCCTCGATCGGACCGTGCAGCACGTGGGCCGCGTGCTGATCGGAGTGCGCCCTCGCATCCGCGAGCACCGCCCGGTGCACGCCATCCACCGTGTCGGCCTGCACGCCTTCGGGCAGCCCCGCCTTGCGTCGCAGCACGTGCTGCTGCCGCGCGCCGAGCAGCTGGTCGGCGCGCAGGCCGAGCTCGCGGAAGGCGCTGTAGAGCATCGGCGCGAGCTGCTGGCGCGCGAGCACCACCACCCCGGGCTGGGCCTGCAGGACCTCGCTCAGCAGGGTGGTCCCGCTGCGCTGCTCACCGAAGACGAGCACGCGCAGCGCCGGTGTGGGGTGGCTCACCGCGCCAGGGTAGGCGATTGGGGCCAGCACGCGTAGCGCCGCGGTCTGCAGCCGCTCCCGGCCCATGGTACAGGGTTTGCAGCGCCTGCCCGGCGGCACGCGGGCGTGCCATGTCGTGCCAGGAGGGACCATGAACAAGACGCTGTGGGGGCTGGCGGTCGCGCTGTCGGTGGGTTGCGCGGACGCCTCGAGCCCAGGCGAGCAGGCCCCCGTCAGTCCGCCCTGGACCACCGCGGCGCACCGCGTCGGACCTTGGCCGCGACCGGCTACCTGGGCGACGGCTGGCAAGCTTTCTCGGACGACTTCACCGGTGGCGAGTTCAGCCTGATGCCGCTCTTCACGGCTGGAGGCAATGGCACGGCCTGGGGAGGCAACGACTTCGAGGCCGACGGCCCGGCCAACGAGCTGACGATCGAAAACGCCTGCATCGAGGCCACCGAGCGCTACTTCGCCTGGCGCTTCGACGTCACCTACCGCATCGCCGACGTGGTCGACCGCGAGCTCTATGGCTACGCGGAGCCGGACGCGCCCCTCGTCACCCTCGCCGCCGAGGAGCTGTACGCGATGGAGGGCACGATCCTGTACCTGCGCGCGCTGGCAGAAGGCATGACCCCCGATGGCGCGCCGGTGCGCATCGCGATGACGGGCGAGCTGCAGCGCCTCACGCGCTGAGTGGCTGCCCATGGCGCGCCCGCGCGATCGCCGCTAGGAATGACCCATGGGGGGAGAGCCGCGCTGGTGGTGAGCCCAGCGCGACGATTGCTCGCTCGAGCCCCGCGACGTTGCGGCCTACCAGCGGGCCGAGGAGCGCTGCGAAGCCGTGGCGCCGTTGACCGGGCCGGGCCCGGGAGAGGACTGCAGCTTCCCCACGGGCTGCGTGGCGCCGCCCGGACAGATCTCGGTCTGCCAGACCGCCGACGACAGCTGCGCGCGCCACGACGAGATCGCGCGCTACGCGCTTTACGTCGAGCCGAACAACTCGGCGGAGATCGTCGTGAACGGAAGCGAGGTGCTGTGGCGCCGGACCGTCGGCTCGAGCTCGACTTCACCTCGAGCACACGCTCCGGCTTCGCCCAGGACGAGACCCACCTCTACTGGACGACCGGGCGGTTGTTGTTGCGACGGGAAAAGCCGTGAGGCCGCGGCCGAATCCAAGATGAAGGCGATCACCATACGACAGCCTTGGGCGTGGGCGGTTGTCCACGCGGGCAAGGACATCGAGAACCGCACTTGGTCGCCGAGCCATCGGGGCGAGCTGGCCATCCACGCGGCCGCTCGAATGCACACACCCACGAGCTTGCCGGAAGGCGTTCGCTCGCCCGACACCGATGCGCTGACCCTCGGCGCCGTCATCGGTGTCGTCGATCTCGTGGACGTCGTCGAGCAGAGCCGGTCGAGGTGGTTCATCGGTCCGCTCGGGCTCGTCCTCGCCAAGCCACGCCCACTCGAACGTCCCGTGCCCTGCCGCGGCGCGTTGAACCTGTGGAACCTCCCCGACGACGTGGAGCGCGAGGTGCGCGCGCAGCTGCGTCGCGCGTGAGCGGGTCGGCGGGTCGGCGAAGGCGCTCGCGTCGCGTGGTCGAAGCACTGCGCCGGGACGCAGCGCGCGGATGGGCAGATTATATCGGAATATATAATATATAC
>JAPPOT010000553.1 GCA_028817855.1 Myxococcales bacterium | reverse complement strand
CCCCGCCCGCGGCCGCCCCGGCGCCGCCGGCCCCCCCCCCCCCCGCCGCCCGCCGGCCGCGGCAGGCGCGGCGGCTGCTGATCGCACGCTCGGACGCGGCCCTGCGGGAGCAAGGAATCGACAACCCACGGGCCTTCATCCGGCTGTATGCTCCCGCGTGCTGAGGGACGACGATGAGCGACGCTGGACAGGCGATCATCAACCGCTTCGACCACGCGACCGTAGTCGTGCGGGACATCGAGGACGCGACGGTGCGCTACGCGAAGCTGCTCGGCAAGCCGGCGACCTGGCGCGGGCACCATCCTGAGCTGGCCACCCGCGCGAGCCTCTTCGGTCTGAAGAACGGCCTGATCGAGCTGGTGGGTCCGGCGGAGGGGGACGAGCGCGCCGAGGGCTTGCGCGGGCTCGTCGAGCAGCGAGGCGAGGGGCTGCATGCGATCGCGTTTGGCACGGACAACGCGGCTGCGTGTGCCACGGAGCTCCGCTCCCGGGGATTGAAGGCCGCGCCGCCGGAGGCCGGCGAGGCCGAGCCCGATGGCGGGGGTGATGCGCGCAGCTACCGGGTGGTCGAGCTGAGCCCGCGGTCGACCCGGGGCCTGAGCGTGCTCGCGGTGGAGCGCGACGATGTGAGCGACCTGCAAGCGACCCACGCGCCGCTCTCCGGGGCGGTGGAGGCGCTGGACCACGTGGTGATCCGCACGGCCGACCCGGAGGCCGCAGTCGCACTCTACGGCGCAGGCCTGGGTATCCGCCTGGCGCTCGACCGGGACTTCCGCGGGACGCGTATGCTGTTCTTCCGCGTGGGCGGCGTGACAATCGAGGTTGTGGAGGGGGGCGCTGCTGTGGCGGATGCAGATGGCTTCGGCGGGCTCGCCCTGCGGGTGGGCGATATCGAGGCGGCCCATGCGCGACTCGGGGACGAGGGGTTCGCGCTCAACGGGATCCGCGACGGCAACAAGCCCGGCACCCAGGTCTTCACCGTGAAGGATGGGACCTGTGGGGTGCCGACCTTGATCATCCGCGATCCCGCGCGCGATTGAGCGATCCAAGGGCAGCGGGGAGAGCACGGCGATGGAGTGCGAGGGATGTGGACATGCGTCATTCGAGCGCGCTGGCGGCGTGCCGGACGTGCGCTACGGGGTCCCGTCCGAGATGTTCGACGTCATGCGTTGCCGCGGTTGTGGCCTGGTTCGAACCGCTGTCGCGGGCGAGGCCTATGACCCCGCGCCGCACTACGGGCAGCAGTACGGTGCCTTCGTGGAGCGCGCGCTTCCGCCCGTTCCCGGCAGCGGCCGCAAGCTGGTAGCCGCGTTGGACTCGGCGCTGCTGGGGGTCGGCGTGGCGAGGCAGCGGCTGTCGGTCCTGCGGACGATGGACATCACGGCGGACACCCGCGTGCTCGATGTGGGCTGCGGCTCCGGGGAGATCGCGCGGGCGGTCGCCCGAGCCTACGGGTGCCGCGTGCGCGGGATCGAGCCGGATGCGGGCGCTGCGTCGACGGCGCGTGCGCACGGCGTCGAGGTCTTCGTCGGGCGCGCGGAGGACTATCGACCCGAGCAGAAGGTGGACCTCGCGCTGATGATCCACTCGCTGGAACACGTGAGCCATCCCGCTGCCGTGCTCAGCACGCTCCATGCATCGCTCGAGGGAGACGGCGCCCTGATCGTGGCCGTGCCCAATTACCGCAGCCTGGAGCGGCTCATCTTCCGGCGCTACTGGGATGCGTGGGATGTCCCACGGCATGTGCACCACTACACACCCCGGACCCTCGGCGCGCTACTGCGTGCCTGCGGCTTTGCTCCGCGCCAGACGTACTACGAGATGTACTCCGTGCTAGGGCGCAGCCTCGGCAATCTGTTGCACCGCGGCGCCTACGAGCGGCGCAAGTCGCGCGTGCGGCTGGGAAGGCTGGAGTCGGCGTGGGGGCTCGCGCAGGCGCTGCTCCACCAGAGCTCGGCGATGACCATCGTCGCCAACCGGATCTGACAGGGATGAAGCGATGACGGCTGTGCTCGCTTTCTGGCTGGCCCTCTGGATTCCCGGGCACGCGCTGCAGCGGCGCCTGGCTCCGAGCGAGGCGGACGCAGGGCTGTTCCCGTCCGCCGCGACGTCGTACCTCTACATCTTCGCCGCGCTGACGCCGATCGCGCTTGCTGGCTACCTCTTCGGTCTGCCGATCGAGGTGCTCGTCGCGGCGGTCCTGGTTGCCGTGGTCTGGGGTTGTGTCGAGCTCGCCCGGAATCTGGTGCGCCCGTCGCGCCCCGGTCCCCTGGTGATCGCCTTCCTGTCGCTGGCGGGGCTGCTGATCGGGGCGGACCTGGTCCTGGGAACGCTGGCCGGGACCTTCCTCTCGGGGGACACGTTCTTTCACGTGGCGCGCATTCGCATGATGGCCGACCACGGCTTCAACAACCTCGATCCCTACATCGCCGAGCCCGCCTTCGGGCGCATCTATCACACGAACCTCTACCACGCGCTGCTCGCCGCCTGTTCCACCCTGACCGGCATGGATCCGATCGCGGCGTGGTCGGCTACCCTGATCTGGGCAAAGCTCATCATCGGTGCCGGTGCGGCGTACCTCTCGTACACGGTCTTTCGGAGTCGGCCGATCGCGTTGCTGTCGGCGCTGTTGATCATGCTCTGGCAAGGGCCCGTCACCTTCGCGAACTATCCCAATCGCGTGGCGGGCTGGCCGATCGCCCTGTGCCTGGCGTTTGCCGTCCAGTGGTGGCGCGAACCCGAACGGCTGCAGCCGCCCCTGAAGCTCTGCGCGGCGGTGCTGATCCTGGCCCAGCTTCATGCCCTCTACGCGCTCATCGCGGCGTTGGCACTCGGGCCGGTTATGGTCGTGCGCTGGCTGAGCCGCGGGCGAAGGAGCCGGCGGGCGGCCCTCGTCGGCGCCGTCGCCGTCGGCGCCCTCACGCTCAGCGTGCCTTTCCTGCTGGTCACGAAGTACGTCGACGTGCCCGACCGCGGGGCCGCCAAGGCATCGAAGCCCGGCAAGAAGAAGAAGCCGGTGCGCGAGCACGCCAGCGGGTTCGTCTTCGACGCCGATGGCACGTACTACTCCGACCCCGCGAAGTGGTGGCGCCTCAAGGGCTTCTACCCCTGGCTGCTCGTCGCCCTGATCATCACCATGGCAGCGCGCAAGGAGGTGGCTGTGCTCGCCGGCGCGGTCGCGACCACCGCGTTGTTGATGCACGTGCCCCTGCTCTGCATGACCCTGGCGGATCTGCTCGGTGGTCGGCCCTGGGCCGTGGGCAGGCTGGGATCCGTCCACCATCAGGCGTTCTTCGGGTTGGCGCCGGGCGTGCTGCTGTGGCGCCTCCCCGAGCGCTTCGAGGGGCGCTGGATCGGCCTACCGGTCCTGGCGGCCGTCGCCGCGCTCGGTCTCCAGGCGCGCTGGACCGGTTCCGATTGGGGCTGGCCGGTCTACCTCGAGAAGGCGCGCGCCGGGCTCGAGCAGCCCGCGCTCGAGCTGCGAGAGCTGCAAGCTCAGGCGGAGTTCCTCAGGAAGCACGTCCCGGCTGGCAGCACGGTGCTCGCGCCGGCGACGATCGCGAACGTGATCGTCATGCTGCACGATTGCTACGTCATCGCTGGTGATCAGGGGTCGCCCGGGGTGCGCGGGATGGCGAAGCGCAGGAAGGACCTGCGGGCGGCCCTGCGCCGCTCGACCTCGCCAGAGAAACGCTCCAGACTGCTGAAGAAATACGACGTGCACCACGCGGTCACCCGGCCGAGCCGCAACCACATACCGACAATTCTCAAGGGCCAAATCGCAGAGGACGTGCGGGGACCGGGGCTGCGCGTGCTCCGGATCGACCACTGAATGAACACCTCCCGGCCGAGCATCGAGATCCTGATCTCCACGATGAACCGCGCGGAGCCGCCACCGGTCCTCGACGGGGTGGAGCCGGCGCAGGGCCTCGCGCTGTTGGTGATCAACCAGTGCACGACGATCGAGCCGCCGCCCGCCATGGCCGAGGGGCGCCGGCGCATGATCTCGGTTCGCGAACGCGGGCTAAGCCGCAGCCGCAACTTGGCGCTCGACAACGCGAGCTCGGACATCGTCGTGATCGGGGACGACGACGTCTCCTATCTCCCCGACGTGGCGAGCACGGTGGAGCGGGCCTTCGCGCACCTTCCCGAGGCCGCGATCGTGACGTTCCAATACCTGGACGCCGACAGCGGGCGGCCGGCGAAGGCCTACGGGGAGTGGGCGTCCCGGCACGACGTCCGCAGCATCGGCAGCGTGTCCTCCATCGAGATCGCCCTACGGCCGAGTCGGCTCGGCGGGCTGCGCTTCGACACGCGCTTTGGCCTTGGAACCGGGCTGCCGATGGGGGAGGAGTCGATCTTTCTCGCGGACGCGCTGCGCGTGGGCCTTCCGGTCCACTACTGGCCGGCGCCGATCTGTGCCCATCGAGGTCCGGGCACTGGGCACTCGGAGTGGACCGCGGAGACCGCGCGCGTAAAGGGCGCGGTCATGCGGCGCATGTTTCCGCTGGGCTGGCCCGCGGCGCTGGCGGCGCTGGCCTACGGCAACCTGGGGCGGGTGCGAGCCGTGGGCTTCGGTTCGTTCATGCGGTCCGCCGTCGGGGGTGCTATCAGTGCCCCGCGAGCACGAGCACGATGAGTGAAGCGCCGCCACCCGACGACGTGCTGAGCGTGTTCGACGCGCTCGAGGCCGCGTCCGTCCACTACCTGGTATGGAAGGACGTGCAGGAGGTGGACCTGTTCGAGGCCGGCGATGCTGAGCTCGATCTGCTGGTGCCGAGCGCCGACCGCGAGCGGTTCTCGGAGGTCGCACGCGAGCACGGCTTTGCGGAGTATCGCAACCTGGTCGACCTCTACGAAGGGCACATCACCCACTACATCCGCTTTCACGCGGGCAAGCACTACCACCTGCACGTCCACGACTCCCTGCTGACCGGCGATCACGTGGCCAAGGAGTACTGCCTCGACGACCTGCTCGGGGAGCGTCCCGGTGGAGTGATGCACGGCCGGATCCGCACGGTCTCGCCCGAGGACGAGTTGCTCATCGGGCTGTGTCGCCTCGCGCTCAAGTCCGCGGCAGTGGATGGCATCAAGGCGGAGGAGCTGCAGCGCCTGCGCTCGATCCACACCCCTGCGTTGTTCGACGCTGCGGCGGAGAGATTGCGGATGAGCCTCTCGGTGCTGCCCGAGGAGCTCGAAGCGCTGCGTGCGCTCGTGGAGGGAAGGGAGCAGGAGGCGGCCGTCATCGCGGGCATCGCGGAGCGCTTCGATCCATGGCGGCGCATGTCGCGCCCGCGCGTGCGTTCGACACGGGTCGCGGAGCGGGCGCTACGCGCCGCGAGCCGCTTGCTCGGTCTCTCCAACAAGACCCTGCGGGCGCGCGCGCCGTCGATCTCGATCGTCGGCGTGGACGGCTCGGGCAAGAGCACGCTGGCGGAGAGGCTGCACGCGATCGTCGACAAGAAGACCAGCTGCCGTTACGTCTACCTGGGCGGCAACACCAAGACCTACGGGGTCGCCTCCTGGTCGGCGCGCATGCTCTGGGGAGCGTCAGCCGTTTCTCGCCGCGCGCTCGGCGGGGCGGCGGGCACCAGCGACCTCTACTACGTGTTGCAGGCGCTCTTCGAGTACAGCAAGTGCAGGGACCGTGTGCGGCGCATCGATCGCGCCAACCGCTTCGCGCGGCGGGGCGTGATCCACGTCTTCGAGCGCTACCCGATGAAGGGGTTGTTCGACTACCCCTTCCTGGCCGATGAGCTCGAGCGCGGAGCCGTGCAGATGGGCGCACCCGCGAAGGCGATCGTGACGCGCCTGCTCGCGCGGATCGATGCGGAGCTGGGCCGCGCGGGCAGGCCCGACATCATCGTGCTCGTCGACACCCCATTCGACGTGATCGCGTCGCGCCGGGAGCTGGACGAGCCCGAGACGCGCGACATCCAGAAGAAGTTGGACCTGCTGCACCGGTACGGGGACCGCGGAGCCGAGGCGGGCATCTTCGTGCTCGACAACCGCGGCTCGCTGGATGAGAGCATCGCCACGATCTGCGAGGTCCTGAACGGGGAGCTATGTTCGTCCAGCTCGTAGGTCTGCCGGGCTGTGGCAAGAGCACCCTCGCGGCCGCGCTCGAGCGCATCGAGCCGCGGGTGCGGCGGGTGCCCGTGACCTACCGGCGGCTCGGGACGCTGGCGCGGACGGCGCCAGCCCGCACGTTGCCGCTGTGCCTGAGGCTGGCGCCCTTCGCGTCGCGCGCCCTGCTGGAGCGCTCCGAGGGGATGACGCTCGCGGCACGGTTGGCGCCGATGCCGACCCTGGTGAACCTGCTGCTGGTCTATGAGAGGACGCAGACCGTGGACGGCCGCGTCGAGCTCTTCGACGAGTTCGTCTACCAGCGCATCCTCGGCTACCTGGGCAGTTTCGATCGGCTTCCGCCCGCGCGGTGGACGCGGGCCTTCGTCGCCTCGCTGCGCCGCTATGAAGCGCTGCCGATCTTCATCACCGCCGATCCGGAGCTGGCGCTCTCGCGCGCGGAGCAAAGGGCGGAGGGGCTACCCCGCCGACTCGCCGGGCTCAGTCGCTCCGGTCGCGAGCGGGTGTTCCGCAACCAGGAAGCGGTCATGGGGGTTTTGATGGCCTGCGCCGGGCCCTCGATCGTGATCGCCGGCGACCGGGAGCCCGAGGACGGCGCCCGCGAAGCCGCGGAGAAGCTGGCGGTACTGGGAGCGCTGTCGTGACCAAGCATCCGATCGCCTTCTTCACCTTCAACCTCACGACCTACAGCGGGGCCGCGAGGCAGGCCCTGACCCTGGCCGACCACTTGGAGGAGCGTCCGATCTTCTTCAACGTGGAGCCCGGGCGCACCTCGGTGGAGCAGGCAACGGCAGGGCAGGGCGAGCACACGGTGATCCACCTGCCGCCCAGCCGTGCGCGCGGCCTGGCGGCCGTGGCCTGGTACACCCGGCGGCATCGGATCCGGCTCTACCACCTGCACGGGCTCGTTGGGGTCGGGTTGCTGGCGGGCCTCGCGCTGCGCAAGCCGATCGTGCTGAAGACGACCCTGCTGGGATCGGACGACTTCGACTCCCTGAGCACGAAGCCAGGGGCGCGCCTGATCATGCCGCTCGTGCGGCGCGTCGACGCGAACATCGTGCTGTCGGGCGCGCTGGAGGCGATCAACCGCAAGTACCTGCCGGGCGAGCGCGTGCACCGGTGGCCAAATGCGGCGGAGCTGCCGGACGCGTTTGGGCCCAAGGGCGCCCCCATCTTCATCACGGTCGGGCTCGTCTGCCATCGCAAGCGGACCAAGCTCGCGATCCAGAAGTTTCTCGATCGCTACGCGGACCTGGAGGGGGCGAAGCTGCTGGTGATCGGGCCCGGTGGCAGCGACTTCGGGCTCGAAGAGGGCGACCAAGCCTACTACGAGGAGTGCCTGTCGCTGATCCCCCAGTCGCGGCGGTCGCAGGTGGTCTTCACGGGCTCGCTCTCGCGTGAGGACCTCCAGGAGCACTACCGGACCGCGCTTGGGTTCCTCAGCTTCTCGGAGTCCGAGGGCATGCCCAACGCGCTGCTCGAGGCGATGGCCGCCAACTGCGTGCCGATCGTCGGTGAGATCGGTGGCGTCTCGCGGGAGATCATCGCGCACGGAGAGCAGGGCTTCGTGCTCGGACAGGACGCGCATGCGCCACCGATCGAGGAGGTGCGGCGTGTGTCCGAGAGCGGAGCGGCGCGCGCCCGGATCGCCGATGCCTTCTCCTTCGCCAAGCTGGCGCAGCAGTACGCGGGGCTGTACCGGCAGTTGTTGGGCTAGTGCCTGCCGTCCTAGCTGGCTGAGCGCTTCGACCGCGAGCTCAGCAGGCGGGAGGGCAGGCCGCGCAGATAGGCCGCCGCCCGCCGGTCGAGGGTCATCGCGGCGATGGCGCCCATGCACAGCGCGGCGGCGCCGGCGCGCGCGAGAACGCTCTGGGCCGGCGAGTCGATCCAGCCGGGCATGATCGTGATCAGCGGTGCCCCGACCGAGAAGACGACGGCCGAGCCGACGACCCGGAAGATGTCGTAGCGCACGCTCGACGTCCGGTAGGTCGCGACCCAGAGCCAGCCCGTGAAGACCACCTCCGCCACGAAGGTGCCGATGCCGGCGGCGCGCACGCCGTAGCTCGAGACCAGCAGCCAGGTCAGCGCCAGGTTCACGGGCAGGGAGATCACGGAGGCCCAGAGGAGGCGTCCGGTCTTCTCGGAGACCATCGGACCCAGCCGCGTGAAGGTCGCCGACTCGTGAACGATGGCCGCGCCGACCAGCCACGGGACCACGAAGAGCCCGTCGTGGTAGTCGGCCGGCGTGGCCAGGGCGAAGATCGCGGGCGCGATCAGCACCATGGCGAGCCCGCCTACGCAGGCGGCGCCGGCGAAATAGGTGAAGGTGCGTCGATAGACCTCGTCGCGGTCGGGCGCGGCGATGATGATCAGCGAGTAGGGCGCCCAGGCCTGCCGAAAGGCCAGCAGCGCGAACTGGAAGATGCCGGCGATGCGCGCGGCGGCGCCGAAGACACCCACGCCCATCACGCCGCTGACCGCCAGCAGGATGACCCGATCGCTCTGCTGGTAGACCTGGGCGATCACGATGGTCGGGATCAGCGGGAAACTGAAGCGGATCGAGCGGTGCAGGACGCCGAGGTCGAGGGCCCGCACGAAGTGCGCGCGGGTTGCGAACAGGCCGACCAGAAGCGCGATGCAGGCGGATGCCAGGTGCGCGCCGAGCACGCCATCGACGCCCGCATTCCAGCCCAGCACCGCGACGATCGCGAAGACCAGGTAGAGCACCGTCTCCACCAGCTCGACGGCGCCGTAGGCGGCGATGCGGCGCTCCATTCTCAGCTGCATCTTGGCGAGGGCGCAGATGGCGGTCGCGAGGGCGATGCCGCAGCCGAGCATGAGCCCGAGCGCTGCGGCCGGCGTGTCGAAGAGCAAGCGGGCGGCCAGGGGCAACAGCGGCGCCAGCGATGCGACCGCGAGCAGGCCCACGCCGGAGCAGAAGAGGATCAGCGTGGTGTAGAGCCGGTTCTGCTCTTCCTGTGTGCGGTCGTCCTTCAGGAAGCGAGACAGCGCGCTCGGTAGGGCCATGCGCAGCAGCGAGGCCAGGAACGCCACCACCGTGCCGACCATGTCGAGCGTGCCGTACTCCGCCACCATCATGTGCCGCGTCAGGAAGGGCAGCAGCGCCAGGTTGGCCATGCGTGACAGGGCCGAGAGGGTGCCGTAGCTCAGGAAGTCGCCGGCGATGCGCCGCAGGTGGGATGGCTCGCGGTCGCCATCGTGGGCCGGCGTCTCAGCCACGGGCGATCTTTCGCAGCTGCCGGACGGACCGGACGGCGCCGCGTCCGGCCGGGCCGAGCCCCGCCAGTCCCGCGTGCACGATCGAGTGCCGCGTGAGCGCCTCGTGGCCCAGAAGCTGCCAGGCGCCGCGCCGGGCGGCGGGAAAGTCGCGCTCGTCGAGGGCGGCGATCACGAGCCTGCCCAGCAGCTCCGATCGCCGGATGCGTGCCAGGTCCTCGAGGAACGGGTGCCCTTCCTCGACCAGGCGCAGCGCTTCCAGAAGCCCGTAGGTGCGCTGGAGCCGGTAGCGCATGGACGTGTTGGTGGGATGTATGCGCCGCTCCACCAGGGGCTTGGGGATGTGGCCGATTCGCTTCCGGCTCGAAAAGCGGACCCAGAACTCCCAGTCCTCGCCGCCGAAGAGCGTGTCGTTGAAGCCGCCGACATCGAGAAAGGCGTCGCGCTTCACCATGGCGGACACGAGTCGGATCGTGTTGCGCTGGAAGAGCTTGCGGCAAACGGTCCGTGGATCGAGCGTGTCGTAGCCCACGGTCGCGCGCTCGGCGTTCTCCCCCTCCGCGGTGCTCGGCAGGGGCCGGCCGAAGGGATCCATGTGTGTGACGTCCGTGTGCACGGCGTGGACCGTGGGCTGGGCCTGCACGCGCTCGACCTGCCGCGCCAGCTTGTCCGGCATCCAGCGATCATCCTGATCGAGGAAGGCGATCAGCGGCGCCGAGCAGCCGGCGATCGCCTCCATGCGACGCGCAGCTGCGCGTCGATTGTCCGTGTGGGTGATCAGGGAGAGCTTCTCCGGGTGCTGCTCGCACAGCGAGCGCGCGAGCTGCACCGTGTCGTCGGAGGAGGCGTCGTCGACGATGACCATCCGCCAGTGGGGATAGCTCTGCCGGAGCACGCTCTCGATCGCCTCGCCCATCCACTCCACGCCGTTGTAGGTGGGCAGGATCACGTCGACATCGAGGTGCTCAGCGGTCACTGTGGCCAGTCTCCGGCGGCGGCGGGTGCTCTCGCTTGACTACGCCCCGCAGATACCCGCCAGAGCGTCCCTTGGGCAACACAAAGGCGAGCCTGCTCATTCCTGTTCACTTGTCCAGCCAGGGCGGGAGGCTCAGTCTATCTTCAGGGGAAATATCGTGCATGGCCACAAGTCGGCCGCCTTGCTGCCCGTGAATGGCTTGGGATAAAGGCTTCCACACCATGGCCGAGACTCCCAAGAGCCCGGAGCCCGCGTCTCGGCCCGGCACGTTCCGGCGGCCACCTCGGAGCGGGGCGCGCGCCGCGGTGCTCTACGCGCTGTGGACGGGCAGCTGTCACGCCACCGAGAAGCGCCAGGGCAGCGGCAGCGATCTCTTTTCGCTCTTCGGGATCGCGCTGGTCATGCTTGCGCTGGCAGCGGCAGGGATCGCGCGGCTGCGCGGGGCTCGGAGCATCGGCGACACGCTCGATCGGTGCGTCGCGGAGCCGCTGCCCGTACCGGCGGGCCCGGTGGCCTCCCCGCTGGCGCGCGCGCTCGCCACCGCTGGCGCCTTGCTCGTGCTCGGACTGTGGCTGGTGCTCGAGGATGCGTGGTGGGTGTGGATCGCGGCGACGGCCTGCGTGGTGGCCGGCACGGCATGGGTGCTGGTGCGCTCCCGGAGCGAGCGCTGGGAGGTGCCGGCGCCGGTCGAGGGCAGGGCGTGGCATGGCCCGGTGCTGCTCGCGCTGTGCGCTGCGAGCGCGTACCTGGCGATGTGCGTGGGGCGCAGCAACACCGACGACGCGTACTACGTGAACATCGCCGTCGCGCTGTCGGATCAGCCGGAGCTGCCGCTCTATCTGCGTGACACGATTCACGACGCGGGCGTCATCATGATGGCGCCCTACCGGGTGCACACCTACGAGCTGCTGGCGGGAGCCCTGAGCCACTTCAGCGGAGTGCCGGCCCTGTGGGTGATGCACGTGGGTCTCGTGGCCGTCACCGGGGCGCTGCTGCCGCTGGTCTGGGCGATGCTGCTGCGGGAGCTCGATCCCCAGCGCTGGCTGGCCATGCTCGCCGTCGTGCTGGGGTGGTTCCTGCTCGACGGGGACGACTACTTCACCCCCTCCATGCACGCCTACGGCCGCCTCTTCCAGGGCAAGGCCGTGATGTACTCGGTCGCGGTCCCCGTCGCGGTGACCTACGGCCTGCGCTTCGGTCGCGCGCCGAGCGCCTCTCGCTTCGCCGCGCTGTGCCTGATCCAGGTGGTCATGGTCGGGCTGTCCTCGACCGGCCTGTGGCTCGCCCCCTGTGTCGCGGCCACGGCGGTGGCTGCCACCATGCGTCTGCAGCGAGCCTTCGCGGCTGCCGCGGTGATGGGCCTGCTGGCGTCGTTCTACCCGGTGTGCGCCGGCCTGTGGGTGCGCGCCCAGATGTCGGCGGGCAAGCCCACCACACGCAAGCTGATCGCGGGCTCGCTGCCCGACGCGGCCGACACGACCTTCGAGCCGCTGTTGAACGCTTTCTACGTGGCTCTTTCGGGCTGGCCGCAGACCTTCCTGTACTTCGGCGTGCTGCTCCTGTCGTGGGGCCTCGCCCGCACCCACATGATGCAGCGCTACCTGCTGGCGTTTCTGGTTGTCTTCGTGCTGCTATTCGCCAACCCCTTCCTGACCGACATCCTCTCGCGCAGCGTGGTGGGGGCCTCCACCCTCAAGCGCATTGTCTGGTTCCTGCCGCTGGGGGCCGGCCTGGCGTGCTTCTTCACCATGCTGTGGAGCGCGCGACAGGCGCCCAGGGTGCGTACGGCGGCGGTCGCGATCAGCGTGGGCCTCTTCGGTGCCTTCTTCTCCCTCGCGCCCGAGATGACGATCTTCCGTCACGCGCTGGTGCGCGCCACCCCCGCGCTCAAGGTCAGTCCCCATGGATACGAGGCGGCCCAATTGCTCACGCAGGCCGTGCCCGAGCGCTCGCACGTGCTGGCCACCGTGCACGTCGCCATGTTCCTGCCGCTGGTCCAGCGCCATCCCTATCCGCTCATGGTCAAGCCCAAGTGGTTCCCGAAGGGCACCGACGGGCCGCGGCGCTTCAGGCTGCGGCGCGTGGTGGACCGGCGCGGCAAGGCCATGGCCGGCAAGCATCGCCGGTGGTTTCGCTTGGAGCTCGAGCACTATCGGGTGCAGGGGCTGGTGCTGACGAAGCAAGCGATGGGCAGCGAGCGCATGGCGGAGGGGCTTCAGAAGATCGGCTTCGTACAGCGGCACACGCTGCCGCGCTTTCAGATCTGGACGCGCGCGACCGAGGGAGGGCCGGGCTAGAGCGCATCGGATGGGCTCTAGGGGAAGCCGGATCCCGTGTCTGCGACGCGTCGACGCAACCCTGCAAGCGCGACCAGCGCCAGGAGCGACAGCGGCCGCGTTTCCGTCCCGCCTGCGCCTGGGGTGAGGTGGCATCCACAGCCGGAGCGGCTCCCGTGAACCTGTCGCCGTGCTTCGAGCACCGCCGTCTCCGAGACGTCGGTGTCGGGCCCCGCATCGCCATCGCCCGCGACCTCGTCACCGTTGTCCACGGTGTCCTCGAGGTTGTCGAAGAAGAGGGCGTGGGCGACGACCGAGGCGCCCGCCACGCGCTTCACGCCGACCGCGTTTCCGATGAAGAGGTTGTTGAGCACGACCATGTTCGTGCCGCCGACCAGTCCGTGGTCATTGCCGGCGATCGTGTTGTTGTGGATGAAGAGGGCCTCCACCAGCGGCGCGCCGGTGTAGTCCTCGATCGTGTTGCCATCCGCCATCGACCCGATGCCTGCCATGGCGTTGTCGAAAATGAGATTGTGGTGAATCCAGACCTGGCGATTGGTGTCCCCGTCGTAGTCGATCAGCTGGATGCCGTCCTCGCCATTACCGTAGATCTCGTTGTCGCGGATGATCGTGACCAGCGGATCGCCGGAGCGGGCGTGAAAGCGCTTCTCGATCCCGTCGTCCGCGTTGTGGCGGATGACATTGCGCTCGATGATGACGTCAACCGCGCCATCGAGGTCGATCCCGTCGTCCGAGCTGGGCGCGGGCCCGTCCAGGCGTCGGCAGCAGTCACCTTCGGACTC
>JAPPOT010000520.1 GCA_028817855.1 Myxococcales bacterium | reverse complement strand
CAGCGTGCACGGCGCGTCGGGGGTGGGCCACTGGGCGGCTGCGAGTGTGCCGGCGAGCAAGAGAGGCAGGGTCGGCGGGTGGAGCAGCGCGATGTAGGCGGACAGCGCAGCCAGCAGCATCGCAGGACCCAGCAGGTGGCCGCGCGCGATGCGCAGGGCGAGCAGCCAGGCGAACCAGCTCAGCCCCAGGGCGGCGGTCGCCGGGAAGCTCGCAGTGTGCAGGAGCGTCTTGAGCTGGTAGGTGTGGGCGAAGTACCACGCGCTTCCCCAGCCCATCGTGAAGACCACGACCGCGAGCGCGGGCGCCCACGGGTGGGCGAAGTAGCGCCGGGTGAAGAGCGCCATCCCGAGCAACCACAACGCCACGTGTAGCACGGCGATCCCGTGCAGGGCCGCGAAGGCATCGACTCCCAGGAGCCGCGCGATCCCGGCGAGCGCGACCCAGTGGGGCATGTAGCGCGGGCTCGGGGCGTCGCTCACGACCTGCGGGTTGCCCGCCGCCATGCCGTGATCGATCAGCGCGGCGAGGGTGGCGGCGTGCTCCCAGTAGTCGCTGGTCGCGTTGTGGGCCACGGCCCGTGTGACGGCGCCGTCGAAGCCGATCAGGGCGAGCACGGCCAGCCCCAGGGCGACGGCCGCAGCTCGGGCAGAGCTTGCGCCTGAGAGTCGAGCCGGCACTGGCCGCAGGCTAGCAGAGCTGCGCCGTCGGCAGCGGACATCTGTGGGCGAGGTGGGGGCGCTTCGCAAGGCGTGGTAATGCGTCGATCCCAGCGCAGGGACCTCGGCCAAGCCGCGGCTCGCGCCGGTCGCGGCCACCAAGGGGCCGCGAGCTGCGGTGGTCCGCCCCTCCGCGAAGACCCCGTCGGTGGCGGACAGCGCTGTGCGACCTGCAGTCGGTGGCGCCGCCTTGCAGCGGACACAGGAACCCAAGGCCCTGGGAGAATCCCCAGCGCAAGAATTGGCAGTAGCGTCACCCGGATGGTCCAGCGGCCTGCCATGAGCTCAGGCCGCGATGGACGACCCATCTCCACGGCCCGTGTCACGGACTCCGCGGCTGTGCCGCGACCTCCTCGTCGTGATGGTGGGGGCCTGGTGTATCGGCGCGACCCTCCTGCGCAGGCGGCTCCGCCGCGGGCCCAAGCATCCTGGATGGAGCTCGCTTCGAGCTATGGGCCGAGAGCATGCGGGTGGAGCGGCGCCTGGGAGTATCGCCACATGTCGATCCCGATGCGCCGCCTTCAGCCCACGCCCCCGCTCGCGCCGGACGTGGCGCGTCGCGTCCGGCGTGGCCGTGAGCACATCGCCGGGCTGCCAAGCAGAGACGCTCACGCCGGTCGGCTGGCAGCCGGAGGATCCGACCTGCCTCCACTCTCACGGTGGAGGCTACTGCATGTGCTCGCCCGCCACCCACCCTTGTTGGCTCGCCGGAGGAGCAGTCGTATGGTCCCCCCGATGGTTCGCATGCTGCGCCTGAGTTTCGTGGTGAGTGCGGTCGCGCTCGCGGGTTGCGCCGCCCATGGCGCGGGGGCCCGGCGTGCGCCGCTGCCCGAGGTGAAGCTGGAGCTGCTCACCCCGGGCGTGTGGTTGCACACTTCGCACCGGGTGCTTCCGGGCTACGGCCTGGTGTCTTCCAATGGCCTGGTGCTCGCCACCGAGGGCGGCGCGGTGCTCATCGACACGGCCTGGGGCAAGGACCAGACCGAGGTCTTGATCGGGCTCGTCGAGGAGGAGGTCGGACCACTGGTCGCGGTGGTGGTGACCCACTTCCACGATGACCGAACCGCGGGGCTCGCCCCGCTCCATGCGCGCGGGGTGCCTTCCTACAGCTCGCGGCGCACGGCGGTGCGATCGCAGCAGCGCGGCGGCATCGCGGCACAACACCTCTTCAGCGGTCACCTGCCGCTCGAGCCGCTGGGTCTGGAAGGCGAGGTCTTCTTTCCCGGGCGTGGTCATACCCACGACAACGTGGTCGTCTGGCTGGCGGGGCCCAGGGTGTTGTTCGGCGGTTGCCTGGTGAAGTCCGCCGACGCCGAGAGCCTCGGAAACACCGCCGACGCCGACCTCGCGGCATGGCCCGGCACGATCGAGCGCCTCTGGGGGCGCTACGAGAGAGTGCGCATCGTCGTGCCGGGGCACGGGCGGCCTGGCACGCGCATGCTCCTGGCGCATACGCGCGCACTGGTCAAGCCGGGCCCCTAGGCGAACGCGACGAAGCACTCGGTTGAACCCGCGCGCCGCGCGGTACGCGCGCGCGACGACCTGGAGGAGCGGGGCGGCGAGCACACCGACTTCGCGGTGTAGGAGGACCAGGTCTGGATCATGTGGGGCGACCGGATCGAGCGCCTGGACCCGCCGGGGAGCTCGATGCAAGCGGACTGGCCCCCCTTGGGGCCGTCGCCTCTCGGTCACCGAGCATCACGTCTGTGCCGAGACCGTTCGTCAGACCATCCGACGTTCCCGCTGACCGGCGCGGCGAGCCGGATCGCGTCGCGGAATCGCTGCGGTTTCGAAGACCCATCGCCCGTGACGGAGATTGTCGCGCTTTGCGGTCGACGTGCACCGCCCGTGGCGCGAGGAGGGCGCGTGGGAAGAGGGCGAGATCGTCGGCTGTGCCTATCCGGACGACAAGAAGGTCTTCGTCGGGTACGGCGAGCGCTACTTCCCGGCCGCCCACGTCGTCGGTGCGGACGAGGCGGCGCAGCCCGACGTCTGCCGTGCCGCGCCGCCGAGCACCGCCCGGCGCGCCGAGGCGCATGCGGGCGGATCCAGCTAGGCCTTCAGTCCTGTGCGTAGTCGCTGAATACGACCGTGATCAGGTGATCGCCCGAGGCCCAGTTCGGCACGTTCAGGGTCTGCGGGCTGTCTCCATCGCCGCGCGGGTGGTTGACCAGCTGGATGGTGCCGTCCGGCTCCGCAGCGCCAGGCATGAAGAGGTCCACGCCGTTCTGGAAGGGCTGGGTGGAGAAGTAGGGCAGGGGCTCCAGCGACGTCTCTCCCGGTGACGCGGCGTCGTCGTGGATGTGCAGCGCGATGGCGCCATTGCCGACGGACGAGGTGATGGCGTTGACCGGCTCGGCCGTGCCGCTGTCGCTGTCAGTACCGATCTCGAGGACGTCGCTCGTGTGCCACTCCCGCATGCGCATCACGATCAGCGCGGCGTGGTTGTCGCCGCTGTTGGTGTTCTGCCGCGTGGCCGACGTGTCGGGGTCACCCGACAGCAGCCGGATGAAGTTGGAGTCGCGCACGAAGGGCTGGAAGTAGAAGTGCTGGGTGCCGGCGCCAGGGGTCATCAGGGCGAGCTCGTAGTGTCGGTCGGGCTCGACCGTGGTCGGACCGAAGTCCCCCTCGGCGCCGATCTCGAAGGTATCGGTTGGCGCGTCGCCGACGCGGTGGCCGGTGCCCGAGTCGATCTCCCAGATCTCCAGCACGGTGCCGTCTCGCCCCGTGTTCGCCGGGAAGTCGACCGCGCGGCCGGAGATCTGGACCGGACCGTCCTGGGGCACGATGTCGACGAATTCGGGGGCCTCGCCGATCAGGAACTCATACTGCATCACGAAGCTCTCGGCCGAGGTCGAGACCTCCACATGGCTCTGCCCGGGGATGGCGGCCTGGGTCGGCGCGACGCACGGCACCGCGGAAGGACACGGCGAGCCGTCGATGGCGATGTACTTGGCGACCTTGGCGGCGTTGCTCGCGTCGCCGAGGTAGTTGCTCGAGACGGCGGTGCCACGCGAGTGGCCGACCAGGTAGACCTGCTCCGTGCCGAAGTCGGCGAGGGCCTGGTCGACCATCTCACCGAGCCCCGCGACGTACTCCCCGAAGGCGAAGCCGGCGCCGTCGTGGTCGTAGGCGCGGATGCGCTCGGCGGGGTAGCCGTTGGCGACGAAGCGGATCTTCTGGGAGCGGTACTGGTCGGCCGAGCCCGCGAAGCCGTGCACGAAGATCAGCGGGAGGGTGAGGTCCTCCGGCAGCGCGTCCGCGTTGCCGGTGCCGTCCGGGGAGCCGGTGGCGCCGTCACTGTCGCCATCGCCATCGCCGGCGGGCGCATCCGGGTCGCCCGTGGCCGTGTCACCGGCGGCGCCCTCCACGGGGCTGTCCATGGTGCCCTCGTCGGAGGAGCTGTCATCGCTGTCGCTGCATCCCACGCCGAGGGTGAGAGCACACAGCAGCACGAAACCGGACCGAATGGGGGTCATCGTCACTGCCTACCGCCGGCGACCCGTGCCATCATGATCCGGCGAGGCCAGCCGACGTGTCATCTGGAGACACGCAGCCCCCTGGAACCGCGGGGCCCGCGCGGGTGTCCCACGGGGGATGGGCTCGGATGGGGGAATGTGATGGAAGCAACGCGAATCGCGCGCACGCCGCTGGTTCTGGCACTGGTCCTGCTCGGTTGCACGGCAGCCCACGGTGGCCCGGCGCAGGAGGAAACGACGCCCGATCGGGGTGCCCACGACATCGTGCATGAGGGGCCCTACGAGCATGCGGGGTCGGGCGCGGTCTTTCCCGCGAAGGTGGGCGCGCTCGAGCGCGGCAGGCTGCATGCCTACGATGGCGCGGAGCGCGACGTGTCCGCCGCCTACGGGCTCGAAGACCGGATGTTGATCACGGCCTACGTCTATCCGGCGGGCCGCGCGCAGTCTGGCCGGCTCCCGTCCCACTTCCTGCGCGTGATCGGTGAGATGGAGCAGGCCGCGCCCCGGATCGAGCTGCTGGAGCGCCGCCTTGCGCCGCTGGAGGGGCCGCCCGAGGGCATCGCCGGCTTCGAGGCGCGCTTCCGTACCGGCGATGGGGTGAAGCTCGACCGGGTGCAGGTCTTCCAGTGCGGCCACTGGTTCCTCAAGCTCCGCGTCACCCACTTCTCCGGCTACACCGAGCTGATGGAGCAGAACCTCGCGGAGCTGCGCAAGCGCATCTCCTGCCATGGCATCGCTGCCCGCAACCCGGCGGGCGAGATCAAGGAGGTGCAGCTCGACCAGGCCCTGAGCGACGGCGACGCTGCGCGCTGGGTGGCCTACGGGGTGGGGCGCATCATGTGGATGCAGACGACGATGACGCCTGCCCAGCGTGCCTACGGTGTGCCCGACCCGGACCACCGCTTTCACCACTTCGCGCTCACCCAAGCGCTCGAGCTCCATCGCGGGATGACGGACAGCAAGTCGCCCACTTTCGACGTGGTCGCCAAGATCGAGGCGGCCGGCATGCTCGACGAGTTCATCTGGCTTACGTACATGCCCTCCCTGGATCCTCCCGAGGACATGGGGCTGGAGCTCCAGGCCTTCGAGGCCTGGTTCGAGCAACACGTGGGCGAGCTCCAGTTCCCGCGGGCCCTGGTGGCGGAACCGGAGTGAGCCGGCGGCAGTGCGCTCAGGAAGCGAGCGGCTGCAGGGCCCGGCGGATGTTGCCCTGGCGGGCGACGAAGGCCCTGCGGTAGGCGAGGGGCGTCGTCCCCGTCCAGCGCCTGAAGGCGCGATGGAAGGCGCTCGGCTGGGCGAACCCCAGCATCGTCGCGATCTCGCTGGCGTCGAGCTCGCCGGCCTCCAGGTAGCGCATCGCGAACTGTCGTCGCGTGTTGTCGGCCAGCTCCTTGAAGGTGGTGCCCTCGCGCTCCAGCTTCCGCAGCAACGTGCGGCGGCTCATGTGCAGGCGCGCGGCGATCGCGTCGGCGGTGCCCGTCCCGTCGGCCAAGCCGTCGATGATCATCCCGCGCACGCGATCGTGGAATGTCTCGTGTCGGTTCAGGTCGGCCATGAGGCGCTCCGCGTGGCGGCGCAGCACGGCGTTGAGCTTCGGGTCCGCGGTGCGCAGCGGCGCCTTGAGCGCCGCGGCCGGCCAGGCCAAGCCCGTGCAGGCCGTGTTGAAGCGGACGTGAGCGCCCCGGAAGACCGTCGCGTAGGTGCTGCGATCGCCCGGAGGGGCGTAACCGAACCAGACCTGGCGCTCCGGCGGAAGGTCCGCGTCGATCCAGTTCAGGCCCACGCGGTAGAGCGTGCCCAGCTGGAAGTCGAGCGCGGCGCGGCTGAAGGGCAGACGGCTCGAGATCTTCAGCACCGCCCAGTGGCCGCGGTACTCGAGCGAGTACTTCACGGCGTCGTTGATCAGGTCGATGTAGCGCGCCGTCGCTTCCAGGGCCTCGCCCAGCGTGCCGCAGGAGACGGCCGCGTACTCGACGACCGCGTAGTCGCCCAGGTCGGTCGCCATCGCCGCGCGCAATCCCAGGTCCGGATCGCCCGTCAGGTCCTCGGCCGCGCGCAGCAGCGCCATCGCGGTGGAGGCGGCCACACGCCGGTCCGGGTCCATCGACTCGTAGTGCGCGCGCAGCCGCTCGGGCACGTTGGGGTGGCCGCGCAGCACGGTGAGGAAGGGCCGCAGCAGTCGCGCGGTGATGTGCGGCTCGGGTGGCCGCGGGGTTTCCGTGGAGATCATCGACGTATGCATCTCTGTACCAGCAGGTGTTGTGTCGGACCGTCGGCAGCGGGCCGAACGGCCATTTCTCAGTCTGGAGCCTTGGGTGGTGGTAGCGGCGGCAACTCGACGCAGCCGAACTCGAAGCGCAGAGCCTCGAAGCGTCCTCCCATCGCGTCGTCGCACAGCAGGCCCTCGAGCGTGACGAGAGAGCCGTCGTCGGTGATCGCCCAGCTCGCGTCGTCGCTGAGCTCGCGCGCGACTTCCTGGTCGACCCCGCCCTCGGTGACGACCAGGTGCAGCTTGTCCGGCACCTCGGCGGGCGGATCGATCACGATCTCACAGGAGTCGAAGCCGGCTTGCACGGTCTCGGTAGCGATATCTCGCAGCGCCATCTCGAGGTCGGTCGCGCTGTCGGGCGAGATGTACTGCCCGGTGCCGCCGGTCATGGCGAGGTCGTTGAGCACCTGGGTGCCATTGCCCTGCACGCCCGGCAGGCCGACCACATAGGTGCGGATCCCGGCCGCCGCCCAGTCGGTGACGATCTGGCGGCTGATCGCCGCATCCCACTCGCAGTTGGGCTCGCCGTCGGTGATGATCACCACCGACGTCAGCCCGGTGAGCGCGCTGGCGTCGAGCGCCAGCTGCGCCTCCTGCAGGGCTTCGCTGAGCGGCGTGAAGCCGCCGGGGACGGGCGCGTAGGGCGGTGCGGTGTTGGCCGCCCCACCGAAGCTGGTCAGGAAGGCGGGCCCGGGCTCGAAGTCGATCTGATCCACGGACGTGATCGGGTTGACGCCGCAGGTCCCGGGCGAAACCAGCAGAAACGGCACGAAGATGCAGGCGATCCCGGTGGGGTCCACGCACACGGGTGTCGCGTTGGGGTCGGAGCTGGGGAAGAAGACCGAGCCGACCGTGAGCAGGTCGGCCAGCGGCGTCAGTGCCGCGTCTATCGCGCCTCCGGCCGTCTCCCAGCGCGTGCTGCCACTCCAGTCGTCGGCCATGCTGCTGGAGCGGTCGAAGACCAGCAGCACGTTGCCTGGGTTCTCGATCACCTCGACCTCGGCTTCGAGCGTGAGGCTGCCGCAGTCGTCCGGGTCCGGGCCCTGCGGCCCGCAGCGCTCGCCGACCTCGCAGGCATCCTCCAGCGTCATCCCGTCGTCGGGCGGCGGAGTCGGCGGTTGTGCCGAGGAGTTGCCGAACGCGCCCATCGACGGGGGCGCCATGGGCGCGGGCGCACCGGCGGCTGACGGATCGGCCGTCGTCGGTCGGGCGCTACTCGTGAGCCGATCTCCCGGAGCGTCCCCTGCGTTGCCGGCTGCGCAAGCGGCAAGAAACAACGCTGCGGCCCCGACCCGCGGCACCAAGTGCAGGTTCAGAACAGCCGTCATCCACCGACCTCCCACAGGGGTCACCCTGTTGACCCCAACTACACGGAACCACCACGGCAGCCGGCTTTCTTTCAGAATCAGGCGGTTCTTTGACAGCTCCGCAGTAGCCCGTGTGCGTACACATGCGACCACAAGGTGCGTGACGCGCCCATGGTGCAATGGGCCGCTTTGCTTGACCCTCCGGGCCACGTGTAGGCGTGGGCGCCACTGTCGGGCTCGCTTGCGCCCCACGGCGGTGCATATGATGGAGGTACATGGCGACCGAGGTACGACTGCCCTCGCGGATCGGGCGGCGCTACCGCGTCGAGCGGGCGCTCGGGGAGGGTGGGATGGCGAGGGTCTACGCCGCGCTGGACGAGCAGAGCGGTGCGCTCGTCGCCCTGAAACAACTGACCAGCGAGGTCATCGAGAAGGCGCAGGGAGCCGCGCTGCTGTTCGAGCGGGAGTTTCATACCCTGCGCCAGCTGCGCCACCCGCACATCGTCGAGGCTTACGACTATGGCGTCGAGGACGGTCGACCCTTCTATACGATGGAGCTGCTCGAGGGCAGCGACCTGCGCGAGCTGGCGCCCTGCGACTGGCGACTGGCGTGCCGCCTGATGCGCGAGGTGGCCACGGCGCTCGCGCTGCTGCACTCCAGGCGGCTGATCCATCGCGACCTCAGCCCCCGCAACCTCTGGCGCACGCCGGACGGCGCGGTCAAGCTGATCGACTTCGGCGCGATGGGCACCCACGGCTCGCTGTCGTTGCAGCTGATCGGCACGCCGCCCTTCACCGCGCCGGAGGTCTACCACCGCCAGACGATCGATCCGCGCACCGACCTCTACGCGCTGGGAGCGATCGGCTACTGGCTGCTGACCGGAGCCCACGCCTATCCGGCGAGCCGCCTTCGCAACCTGCCCGAGGCGTGGAAGCGGCCCCCGCCTTCGGTTGGCGCGATCGCCGGGGGCGTGCCCGAGGGGCTCGTGCAGTTGATCCGCTCGCTGCTCAGCCTCGAGATGGTCGCGCGGCCCCGGTGCGCGGCCGAGGTGATCGAGCGCCTCGATGTCCTGCTCGGCGAGCCACAGGCGCAGGGACCCGCGGTCGCCGAGGGCTACCTGATCACTCCTTCCCTCGTCGGCCGTAGTCGCGAGCTCGCCGAGCTGCAAGCCCACATCGACGGGCTCTCGCAGGGGCGCAGCGGCGTGGTCGTGATCGAGTGCGCTGCCGGGCAGGGCCGCAGCCGGCTGCTGCAGGAGGCATCGCTGGCGGCGCGTCTGGCAGGCGCCACCGTGCTCGACGTTGGGGCAGCGGCACAGCCGCACCGCGCCTACGGTGTGGCGCGGGGGTTGGTCGCAGCGCTCGCCCGGGCGATGCCGGAGAGCGATCGGGCCGCGCTGCCTGCCGATGTTCGCGAGCTCGTGCGAGCAGGCGGCGCGGAGACAGTGATCCCGGATCCGCGCGAGCACCGCTCGCGGCTGCTGGACGCGCTGCGACTGGCCGTGCTCGCGGCGGCCGAGCGCGGACCGCTTGCCGTGATCCTCGACGACGCGGAGCTGGCCGACGAGGCGTCCCTGGCGGTGCTGGCGGCCCTGGCATCTGACTCGGGCGAGCGAGCGGTGCTCCTGATCGTCGGCGTGCTGGCAAACACCGAGCCGTCCGCGCCCCTCACCAAGTTACGCAGCCGCGCCTCGGTGCTGCATCCGGCGCCGCTCCCGGAGCCGGCCATCCGAGAGCTGCTCGGCTCGATCTTCGGCGACGTGCCGCACGTCGCGCGCCTGTCGGTGCTGGTCGAGCAACGCACGCGTGGGAACGTCGTCATGATCATGGAGCTGCTGCGGGGCTTCGTCGGCAGCGGAGCGATTCGTTATGCCGACGGTTCCTGGGTGATCCCGAGGGAGGTGCAGTCGCTGGGTGAGGCGGTCCGTCTTCGGGACGCATTCGCGGGCCAGGTCGCCACGCTCGAGGGCGACACACTCGAGCTCGCTGCGATCTGGGCGATCTGTGGCGAGGAGCTGAGCCTCGAGCGCGTGAAGCGCGCCTTCTGCGCGGGCGCGGCGCACACCCCACGAGAGCTCTTCCACGCGCTCGACGAGCTCGTCTACGCCGAGATCCTGGTCGGCGCTGCCGGAGCGTACGCTTTTCGTCAGGAGGGGCTGCGGCTCGCGCTGGTCGACTCGCTGTCTGACGAACGCCGTGCGGAGCTGCACGCGCGCGTCGGTTCCGCGATGATCGCGGAGGGCGCCCTGGCGCCGGCCGAGCAGCTCGCCGCGGCCTGGCATCTCATGCGTGCCGGAGTGGAGCGCACACGGGGCGCACGCCTGGTCGCGGAGGCACTGGCAGATCCGCGGCCGACGGCGGAGCGCGCGGAGGGAACGGTCGAGGCGGTGGCCGAGGCCCTGGGCGTGCTCCAGGAGTCCGGTGCTCACCAGGTGTTGCGGATGCGGCTGTCGCTGAGCCTGATGCGCTGCGCCTACTACTACGACGCCCGGCTCGCGGACGCGGCCATGCCAGCTCTCGACGAGCTCGCCGAGGCCAGCGGCCTCGCGGCGGCGCGCGCCATGCCGGCGGAGGTGCCGGCGGCGGAGCGGCTCGAGCGCGGAATTGCCGAAGCGACCGCGCGCTGGGAGGCGCGCGACCTCGAGGCGCGCGGGCTGCATCCGGCGACGGCCCTGCTGGAGCTCAGCCAGACTGCGTTCGCCGCCCTCGGCGTGCTGATCCTCCAGTTCGACATTCCGGCCATTGCCCGGCTTCGGGAGCTGCTCACACCGCTCGAGGCGGTGGATCGCGACAACGCCATGTCCGTCAGTCACGAGCTGGTCGACCTCGTCTACGACGCGATGCGCGGCCGGGAGCGAGTCGCGACCGAGCGGCGCCTGGCCCTGATCGAGCGGCTCTACGATCCGAGCTTGCTCCAGGGCGTTCCGGAGTTTGCCCGCAAGCACCTGATCGCCACCCAGCTCCATGCCCAAGGCATGGCCGAGGTGTCGACCCGGCAGCAGCTCGCGCTCTCGCGCGCGGACGCGATCGAGGCGCTGGAGCTGCAGATGTACCAGGGCGCAGCCCTGCAGATCCGCTTCATGGTCGAGCTCTACCGGGGGCGAGCGGAGCAGGCCGCGATCTATCGCGATCGCATCGACCTCGCCTCGATGCAGGAGGGGTCCGGCCGGCAGACCGAGATGTGGTTGGTGCGCTACCTCGCACTGCCCTATGCCGCCTGGGGGGACGTGTTGGCCCTGCGTCAGACGGTACAGCAGCTCGAGGAGCTGACCGTGTTGCACGCCGGCTATTCGCCATTCCTGTCGATCGCGCGTGGCGCCCTGCAGCTCGAGCGCGGGCAACACGCGGAAGCCGTGGCGTCGCTGGAGCGCGCGCTCGACTTGGCGTCCGCCGGAGAGCACGGCGCCTGGTTGCAGGCGATGGTCATCTATGTGCCGGCCCTGGTGCGTGCCGGAGAGCACGCGCGCGCGATCGAGGTCGCACGGGCGATCTGGAGCGGCCCTCCCGCGGGGGTGGATCTCGATCGCCTACGCCGGGTGTTGGCGCCGTCGCTGGCGCTGGCGCGCGCGGCCCTCGGCGAGGTCGCAGAGGCGAGAGATGAGCTCGACGGTCTCGTCGAGCAGGCGAGGGCGGAGGGCGAGACTGACTTGTCGCTGGCCCGCCTCTACGAGTACCGCGCCCAGGTCGCGGAGCTCGACGCGGACGAGGCGCTCTTCGATGCCAGCGTCCGCGAGATGGGCGTGCATGCGCGCAGCTGCGGCAATCCATCGCTGATCTCGCGTCACGAGCTGTTGTCCACCCGGATCGAGGACGCCGACGGCGAGCGTGATCTGGCGGCCGAGGAGACGGCGGCTGCGACCCGTGTGCGAGGACGGTCGGATCGCGATGAGATTTCGGCCGAGCGGACGGAGCGTAGCGGTCGGGGCCGTGCAGGGGCCGAATAATTGACCATGGAGGACGGTGCATTGACCGTCCAGGCCGGCGCCAAGTCGGCGCGTCTCCAAATGGAATTCGCATCGCCTGCGCGTGGGCCGCGCGGATGCTAGCGTGTGTGCAAGTGCTTGCGTTTGGGTAGACGCCTGCATTGGTGGTTACGGGAGCGAAGAATGGGTTCGGGTAGCATCGCGTCGGTGGCGTCGCCGCGACGCATCATGATTCAGGGTGATCGCGGGGCACGCCCGTTTCACTACGGTCCATCGAAGACGGCCGATCCGCTGGTGACGAGCGCGGCCACGAGCTGGGCGGGCGCGCCCTTCGAGGTGCACGAGGTGTGCTCCAACGAAGCGCCCAAGCGGCTGCGCCCGGTGGACGGAGAGCATCACCTGCGCGTGGTGCTCGACGGGTCCTACGACCTCGTCATCCGCAATCCTTCGGGTGACCTTCACCGTCGAGGGGTGCCGGGGACGGTGACCTTCCACAGCGGGGAAGGGCCCCAGGCGTCCGCGGTCTTTGGCAGCGCGCGCACGATGATCATCAACGTGTCCGATGCGTGGCTTCGGCGCGTCGTCCAGGATGCGGTGCCGTCTCCGGGGACCCATGCCCTGATCGAGGCCGACGAGACCGCCCACGGCCTCGCCCAGGCCATGTGCCGGGAGGTCGAGGAGGGTGCCGAGTCGGGCTCGCTGTTCGCGGAGTCGCTGTCGCTGGCGCTGTTGTCGTACGCGCTGGAGCGCATGCCGGTGCAGATGCGAGTTCACGGCGGCCTGTCCGAGAGCCAGTGCAGGCGGCTGCGGCGCTACATCCGCGAGCGGCTCGCCTCGGACATCCGCCTCGCCGATCTGGCGGCCCTGTGCGATCTGCAGTCGCGCCACTTCACGACACTCTTCCGCCGCGCGTTTGACACCACGCCCCACCGCTATGTGATGCAGCAGCGGCTCGAGCGCGGAGCCGAGCTGCTGTCCCACAGCGGTCACGACATCGCGGAAATCGCGCTGCAGTCGGGCTTCTCGAGCCAGAGCCACTTCACGACAGCCTTCCGCAAACACTACGGCACCACGCCGCGGCGCTACGCCGAGTCGCAGCGGGTCAACGTCGCCGTGCCACGTAACGCGTCGCTTCAGTAGCCCCGCGTTAGAAGATCTCGCAGGAGCGGTGGAATCCGGCCGGTAGGCTCGACCACGGGTGGGGGTCGACGCCGTAGGGGTGTGCCTTGAAGAACTCCCACATGCTGGGTGCGAGCGCGGCGCCGCCGCAGTGTCCGCCGCCGTGGTTGCAGTTGATCACGAAGCCGCCGCGGTTTGAAAACGCCGTGTCCGCGGTCGTGCTGGTGACCGAGAAGTCGACCGCGACCACGTCGACGCCGGGCGCACCGTGCACCGTCATCAGCGCGGGCGTGTAGTCGTTCTGGAACACCACGGGCACCGTCCATCCACCCGAGTTGGGCGCCACCGCGGCCACATAGCTGGAGCGCTCGGCTGCCATGGCGGCCGAGAACAGGCCGCCCGCGCTGCACCCGGTGGCGTAGATGCGTCGGGGGTCGACGTTGTGGTCGCGCACGGCGCAGGCCACCAGCTGATCGACCAGCTCGAAGTCGCTCGCGCCGAAGATGAAGGTCCCCGACAGCAGGTCTCCGCCCGTGGTGCCCTGGAACGAGATCAGCACGCCGCCCTCGGCGACCACGCCGTCGCGCACGGCGCCGGCCGGAACGG
>JAPPOT010000412.1:6833-13505 GCA_028817855.1 Myxococcales bacterium | reverse complement strand
GTCTCCAATACCTACAGGCGCAAACCTAGGGGACGATCCCTGGGGATCCTTCAGACTCGGACTCGGACTCGGACTCGGCCGGACAGGGCGATGCGCGCTCACTCGATCCGGTAGTGGAGCGTCTGCGGCACGCCGCGTCGCTCGATCCGCACGCGCAGCTCGGTGGCCTCGCGCAAGCTCGCGTAGGCGCTCAGGGCTCGATCGACGTCGGTGATGTCGTGATCGCCGACGCCGTGCAGGATGTCGCCATTGCGCAGGCCGACGCGTGCGAGCGGGCTGCGGGCGCGGACGCCGTAGAGCTTGAGGCCGGCGGGCTCGCCGTCGACGACGTGCGGTACGACGCGTGCCAGTCCGGTGAGGGCGCGGGGGTCTGCCAGCAGCGCCTCGAGGGTTCGGCGCGAGATCGTGAGGGAGGTGTCGGAGTGCTCACCCTCATCCACCGCGGCGCCGGGTGGCGTGGCGTGGCCCAAGGGTGGCTGCCGTGACGGCGCCCGACGCTGCCGCGGCCCGCCAGCGCTGGTGGCGGCGCGGTCGAAGAGGCGCAGCGTGCACAGCAGCCCATCGTGCTCGCGTAGCACGACGCGCTCGCGGTGGATGGCGACGATCTCGCGTGTGCCGACGCGCTGCCCCTCGCGATAGACGAGCGCACTGCCGGGCTCGCCGAGGCTGACCGCGGACAGCGCGGGTTGGGTCTCGACGTGCATGCCTCCCAGCAGGCGCCCGCCGCCGTCGCACGCGGGTGGTGAGCTCCGGCCGTGGAGCACGGGCGCAACGATTCGCGGTTGCGGGGGGATGTCGGGCGGAGGCCAGAGCGGGCCGGTTGCGAGGTCGAAGATGTTGCGCGCGAGGATCTCCCGCACATCCGGTGCGGGCAGTGGCTCGGTGTGTGTCGCCAGCCCACGCGGCGATGCAGGCGCTCGTTCGAGCCTGGCGGCCAGCAGGAGTGTCGTTCCACGAGCGAGAAAGAGCGCGCAGAGCGCGAGTGTGATCAACACGATCACCGGGCGCGTGGGCGGGGCGAGACGCATGCTTCCTCCGGCATTGAAGGGCAAGTTGCGTGCCACAGACGCCGGGTCCGAGATCACTCGCGGAATCACTCGCGCGTCCGCGCGGTGGCGCGACACGTTGGCCAAGGAACGCCGCCTGCGTGCCGTGTTGTCAGCGTGGCGGCCGGCGGGAAGGTCCGGGTGCGCCCGCTGGACAGGCTCGTCATGACGTGGGAGCAATCGAATAGGGCGGCCACATCCCGGGGCTGACGGGAGCACGGTCGAGTCGCCGCTGGGAGGAGGAGTCATGAACGTTCGGGCGATTACATTCCTGGTCGGCGTCGGACTCGCGGCGGGGGCAGTGGCGCAGCAGAAGGCCCCGGGCCCGAGCCAGTCGCCGAAGGCGCGGCTGGCGGAGATCCGCTCGCGCGTGCACGACCTGGAGGCGGCGACGGGGAAGCTGCGGGACCTGATGGGGCAGTACCGCTCGCTGGTCGAGCGACAGCCCAGCGGCGACGGCAAGCGGGTCGAGAAATGGAACCGGGCGGTCGAGCGCTTGCTGCGCCGGGTGAGGAAGAGCCACGGCAACGTGGTCGAAGCGACCGCGCGCCTCGACGAGGTCGCCCAGGGGCGGTTGCCCACCTCGGTGGCCAAGGACGTGGCGAACGCGCGCAACGATGCCGAGGCGACGCGCGGCGCGGCCGAGGAGGCGCTGGCCAAGCACAAACCTTCGCCGCCCAAGAAAGAGAAGGCGAAGAAGGAGCCCGCGCGCGAGCATCCTGACGACGACCCGCTGCGCGATCTGGATTGACGGCTCCGCAGGACCCGGACCCCGCCGGTCAATCGCGTGTGTCCAGGGGTGCTTGCACGGACGCGCGGACCGTCGTCATAGTGCGCGGGATCCAGTGGAGGTAGTGATGGAGGCTCAGACAGCGGTGGATCCGGGCACGGGTCGGAAGTTCTTCCTGGAGTATCCCGAGGACCTGGGGCCGGACGAGAAGGTCGTCTTCCTGCTGAACCTGCATGGCGGCGGTTCCCACGGCACCTGGCAGCGGCTCTACTTCCCGGCCATCGACTACAAGGACGCCTATCGGTTGGTGGTGGCGACGCCGTCGGCGGCCACGCGCAAGCCGATGGCGATGTGGGTCGACGAGGCCGACGACGAGCACCTGCGCAACATCGTGGAGCTGGTCGTCGAGCAGTTCGGCGCCGAGCGGATCGCCTCCTTCTGGCTGGTCGGCCACTCGCAGGGCGGCGCGACCTCCTGGCGTCTGCTGATGAGCGACTACTTCGCGCAGCGGGTGGATGGCTTTCTCAGCCTGTCCGGCGGCCGCTTCGGGAGGATCCAGATCCCGGAGGTCTTCTTCCCCGGGACACCCCGTTGGCAGCGGCCGGGAGGGTCGTCGCAGCGTTCGTCCGCGCGACCGCGCAGGCCGGGGCTGCCGGACGTGGACCTCTCCTTCATCTTCACCGCGGGAGAGCACGAGATGGTGGAGCTGCCCGAGACATCTCCGTGGGCCCAGAAGTACGGCGCCGGTGCGCGCGTGCGGCTACCGGACGTGGTGGACGAGGAGCCCGGGCAGATCCACGACACCGTGCGCGAGGGCAAGTCGAACAAGGCCTGGGGGCTGTCGCCCCGACCGGGCACGGCGCAGGTCTACGTCTTTCCGGACGCCCGCGATGGGCGCGTGATCGCCGACGCGGTGCGCCTGGACAAGGGTCACACCGAGGGGCTCGAGCCGCGCATCACCGAGGCGCTGGTCAAGCTGATCGTCTCGGCACCCGGCGGCAAGCTGGCGGCGCTGGCCTAGCTTTCGGTCAGGCGACCAGGCTGCAGAGCGGGTCGCTGCCCAGGTGGTCGCCGGTCATGGCGTGGGCGCGGGCGCGCGAGCCGCCGCAGGCGAAGCGGTGGTCGCAGCTCCCGCACGGGCCATGGAAGGCATCGGCGTCGCGCAGGACCTTCAGCTCGGGGGACTCGCGGTAGAGCCTGGACAGGGGCGTGTTGCGCACGTTGCCCAGGTGGGGGTGGGGCAGGAAGCCGGCGGGGTAGACGTCGCCGCGGTGGGAGACGAAGACCACGCCGTTGCCGTCGCGGATGCCAAAGCCCATGCGCGGCGCGAGGCGCTCGATCTCGGCCATCGTCGCGCCCTCGGCCAGCTTGCGCTGCACCCAGTAGCGCCGGTAGTGGGGCGCCTCGACCGTCCCCATGTGAAAGGGCGCGTCCCTGGCGGTCTCGTAGACCCAGGCGAAGAGCTGTTCGATCTGGGCCGCGGTGGGCGCGCCGAGCTCCAGACCGCGACCGACCGGGATCAGCACGAAGAGGCTCCAGCGGCGCACCGGGGGCGCGGCCTCGGCGCGGAGCAGCGTGTAGAGCTCGCGCAGGTGCGGCAGGGTCTGCTGCGTGACCGTCGTGTTGATCTGGACCGGCACCGAGAGCTCGCGCGCCCAGCCCAGGGCGCGCATGGAGTTGTCGAAGGTGCCGTCGACGTTGCGGAAGCGGTCGTGCACGGCGGGCGTCGGCCCGTCCAGGCTGACCCCCATGGCCGAGATCCCGAGCGTGGCAAAGCGCTCGACGGCCTCGCGCGTCAGGGTGGGAGTGGTGCTCGGGGTAACCGCGATCGGCAGGTGCAGGTCGCGGCCGTGGGTGATCAGCTCGAAGAGGTCGGTGCGCTTCATGGGATCGCCGCCCGTCAGGATCAGCATGCTGCCCATCGCCTTGACGTCGGCCATCAGGGCCTTGCCCTCGGCGGTGGTGAGCTCGCCCGGATCACGCTCGGGCTGGGCGTCGGCGCGGCAGTGGCGGCAGGCCAGGTCGCAGGCCCGGGTCATCTCCCAGTAGACGTTCCGTGGGGCCTGTCCGTAGACGTAGCCAGGCACGGCGGCCCCCTCCACCCTGGTGGCACCGATCGACATCAGAATCCCTTCGGCAGACCCAGCACGCGCTGGGAGATCATGCTCATCAGCAAGTTGTTGAAGATGAAGACCGTGCACTCGCGCAGCTTGCGCTCGACGTGCATCTCCGAGGCCAGCCCCCAGCCGCCGAAGCTGGTCAGCGCGGCGCGTGCGGTCTCCCAGGCAGCCTCCGAGGCGAGCACCTTGGCGAGGGCAGAGCGACCGCCCGCGTCCTCGCCGGCTTCGATCAGGCGCAGGGCATCGGCGCGCATCAGGTCCGCGGCCTCGACCCGGGCGTAGGCCTGGGCCAGGGGATACTGCACGCCCTGGTTCTGTCCGATGATGCGCCCGAAGACCTCGCGCGTTCGTGCGTGCTCGAGGGCGCGGTCGAGCAGGAAGCGCGCGTTGCCGATCGACTCGCAGGCCGCCAGCACACGTCGTACCGCGAAGCCGCCCATCAGCGTGGTCAGGCCGCTGCCCGGCTCGCCCAGGCGCATCTCATCGGGCACGCGCAGGCCGTCGACGAAGAGCGTGGTCGTCATGCGGTTGGCGATCAGCTCGAGGGGTCGCACCTCCAGCGCCTCGCCGTGCTCTCGGCGGTCGATCAGAAACAGACCCGGGCCCTGATCGGTGCGCGTGAGCAGGACCAGCAGGTCGGTGTGCTCGACCATTGAGATGAAGACCTTGTGTGCTTTGAGCAGCCAGCTGCCGTCGGCCTGTCGCTCGGCGGTGCTCTCGAGGGCGCTCATGTCGGCGCCGCAGTCGGGCTCGGAGGCGGCCAACGCCAGGCAGCGCCGCGCGCCGCGCGCCACCGCCGTCAGGTAACGCGCCTTCTGCGCGTCGCTGCCACCGCGCAGGATGGCGCCGCAGATCGCCATCTGCGCGTTGATGGCCGCCGCATCGCCGCCTGCGCGGTTGATCTCCTCGACGATGGCCGCTGCCGCCGCCGGGCCCGCGCCGCTGCCGCCGTGCTCGACAGGCAGCAGCGTGCCGAAGAACCCGGCCTTGCCCATCGCCTCGAAGAACGGCTGCGGGAACGCGCGCTGGGCATCGAGCTCGCGCCAGTAGTCGGGACCGAAGTCCTCCATGATGCGGCGCACCGTGGCGCGCACCGTGCTCACTTCTTCTGCCTCACTCACCTGTGTCAGTTAAGTCCCGCTTGTTTGCGCGCAAGCTCAGTAGACGGCGCGCGCTTCCAGGATGCCATCGTCGCTGAGCCCGATGCGCAACCGCGTCATGCAGGCCATGCAGTAGATCTTGTCGCCCTCGCGCAGCTCCCGTGAGGAGCGCACCACGATCTTGCAGACGGGGCAGAAGGCTTCGTTGGGCGCCAAGCTGTCGCCCGGGCCGCGCCAGCGCCGGTAGAACTTGCGGTACTTCTTCGGGACCTCGTCGAAGCCGGTGTCGTCGAGCAGCTCGTAGCGGCGGCGGCCGTCCCTGTCGACGCCGATCTCCCGTGCGGGGCTGGGCTGGCTCACTCCACCCCCAGGCGGCCGACCGTTTGCAGGTAGTCCTTGGCCAGCTCGGGGCGATCGCCTCGTGCCACGCCGAGTGCCTCCAGGCTCTCGGTGAAGCTGGCGAGCACCAGCGGATCGAGCCGCGCGCGCACGCGCGACAGGCGCGCCTTGAGCACCGGGTCGGCGTGCAGGCGCCGGCCGAGCTGGGTCTCGCCGAAGCCGATGTGGCGGCGCTCGTCGCGCAGGATGCGCGCCAGCATGTCGGCGGTGGCGTCGTCGGTGCGGCGCATGTGCGTGCCGAAGGTGGTGAACTCCATCGACTCGAGCACCACATTCTGGGCGAAGATCGCCGCGTCCCAGTCGCGCGCGTCGACCAGCTCCAGCAGGCTGCGCTTGAACTCGAGCAGGCTGGCGCTGGCGCGCTTCGGGATCTCCGCCTCCGGGTCGTGCACGCCCAGCTCCGCCAGCCGCCGGTAGAAGACCTCCAGGTGGCGCGCCTCGTCGGCAGCCTGGGTGGCGAGGAAGACCTTGAGCGCGCGGTTGGGGGCGATCACGACCAGCCCGCTCGAGGCCTCGAGCGCGGCGGTCTCGCCCACGCAGTAGTTGCACAGGGTCGAGATCAGCGCCTCGCGACGCCCCTCCGACGGCACCTCGGAGGTCGGGTGCTTGCGGCCGAAGCGGGTGTCGTGGAGGTAGCCCTCGACCGAGTCGAACCAGTGCTGGAAGGTGTAGACCTCGTCGAAGAAGGCCTCCTCGTCGAGGGCGTGAATGTCGTCGGTCATGGCCGGTCCGGCGTCTGGTACTCGATGCCCACGCGGCCGAGTCGCGTCTTGAACTCCTTGAGCACGGTGTCGCTCAGCAGGGACTCGATCTCGTCGGTGGAGAGATCGCCGATCGCCGCGCCCTGCCACGTGGCCACCGGCTGGTCCTCGGGCGTGCGGCCCTCGACGCGGGCGGTGATGCGGTCGGCCTCGCGGGCCGTGTTGGGGTCGCGCAGCTGGTTGGCGAAGGCGGCCAGCATGTGGAAGGACATCTCCTTCTGCATGCGCTCCACCTCCGCCTTCTTCTCCGGATACTGGCGGATCAGGGCGCCGATGCGGTTCTCGCCGAAGCCCACGTGGCGGCGCTCGTCGGCGATCGTGCCCGCGAGCGTGCGCGCGAACTTGGGGTTCCACTGGGAGTTCATCGCCTGGAGCATCTCGAAGACGGAGAAGGCCATGCCCTCGAGGATCACGTTCTGGCCGACCACGCCCGCCACGAAGTCTCCCGCGTTCACCTTCGCCAGCAACACTTCGGCGAAGCTCTGCAGGTTGGGGTTGGCGTACTCCGCGATCACC
>JAPPOT010000412.1:0-6823 GCA_028817855.1 Myxococcales bacterium | reverse complement strand
TTCTCGCGCAGCGGCTCGGCGAAGCGCACCAGGCTCGGGTCCGCGGACTCCCGCACGACGCTGTCGACGTCGGCCTTCTTCACGCCCAGATCGAGCAGGCGCTGGGTGAAGATCTCGACGTGGCGCGCCTCGTCGAGGGTCTGGGTGGCGAGGAAGATCTTGCTCGGCGCGTCGGGCGCGGCGTTGATCAGCCCCGACGATGCCGCCAGCGCGCAGCGCTCGCCGGCCACGAGCTGCACGCTGGTGCGGATCGCGCGCTCGCGCAGGAAGTCGTCCTGCAGGATGGCGTCCGGCTCCCGCTGTCCGGGGTCGTGCCCGTACTCGGTGTCCTCCAGGTAGCCCTGGGGGCACGACTCGAGCCAGTGCTGTACGGAGTAGGCGTTGAGGAAGTCGGTCATCCGGGTCTCCTGCGGCAGCGGAGGGCCCGTGGCGGACCCGGGTCGGGCCGTCGTTGGGGACCGGGAGCGCTCCACGGCACCTCCTGGATGCCCACGTATCCACCCGGGGACGCGCGGCCATGTGCCGAAGCGGCAGATCGGGCGTCAGAAGGTGCCGATCAGAGCGGCGCCGGCACGGCCCCCGCCGACCAGCGGCACGGCCCGCAGGCGCACCCGCTCGCCCGTCTCGACCTCGCGGACGGCCAGGATCTGGGCGTCGATGACCACCGCCAGCAGGCCCCCGACGAGCAGCCCGGGTCCGGAGCTCTCGATCAGCTCCTGGGAGCTACCGTCCTTCGACTGGGTCTCCGCGATGGCGCCACCGGCCAGGCCCAGCAGCAGGGGCGCGCCGATTCGCACGCCCACGCTCATGAAGGCTCCAGAGTGGTTTTTCTGGGCCATGTGCACCATCGGTGCGCCGGCGGCGTAGGCGAAGGCACCGGTCCAGTAGACCGACGGCTCGTCCATCAGCAGGCCCGTGGTCAGGATGCCGGCCGCCGCCACGTCCATGATCGCCGTCTGGTAGCCGTAGCGATAGACGTCCTCGCTGCCGTCGTCGGCCGCGGCCGCGGCTGTCGGGACCAGGCCGAGGCAGGTGACCCCCAGGGCCAGGGCGATCCACGTCGGCGGACGGCGCTGCATCGTCTACAAGGTCGTCACAGCTGGGGGCGCGTCCAGCCGATTTTTTGTCGCCGTGCCGCCGAGCGCCACTTGCGTTGGCGCAACCGACGACAGGGTAGCCAGTCCCGTTGCCCCCGGGCGGGTGTGTGGTTAGTTGTGTCTCAGCGCCATGCACCGTCCAAAGGGCATCCCCGGTACGCGCTTGTCGCGTCGACTCTTCGTGCGCTCGGCGACCGGGCTCCTGGTGCTGCCGTTGGTCGGCTGTGGCGGCGGCGACGGCGACGGTGACGCCGGTGATGGCGGCGACGATCCACCGGATGGTCGGGACGCCGGGCAGCGCGAGGGCGGCGTGGATGGTCTCGAGGACGGGGGCGCTGTCGACGCCGCCGTGGATGCCGCGGTCGACGCGGGCCCGCCGCTGCCGGAGCTGTGCCAGCCCTTCCTCACGCCGGACGGCGAGTTTCCTCCGCTCTTCGGTGGCAACGGCACGGTGCCCGGCTGGCAGCGTCCAGAGCTGGACCGCGACGAGTGGCGGCTGTCGCTGGAGGGGCTGGTGCAGCGCCCGCGTCGGGTGTCGCTGGCCGAGCTCGAGGCGGACACCGACAACCACGTGCGCGTCGTCAGCACGCTGCAGTGCGTCTTCGGCTCACGCGGCACGGCGATCTGGACCGGGGTGCCGGTGCGGGTCCTGCTCGAGCAAGCAGGCTTGCAGCGCGAGAGCACACGCCGGGTGCGCCTCTTCGGCGCCGATGGCTTTGCCAACAACCTGCGCCTCCCCGATCTGTACGAGGTCGAGGACGAGGTGTTCGAGCCGCTGGTGGTCTTCCGCATGAACGGCGAGCCGATCGACGACCGGCTGGGCGGCCCGGCGCGTGTGCTGCTCTCGGACCGCTACGGGTTCAAGAACATCAAGTGGGTGATCGCGCTCGAGGCCACGGCCGACGATGCCGACTTCGGGCAATACCAGGTGATGACCCTGTCCGATGATCCGGGCCTGGTCGACCCCAACACTCGCGTGGACAGCGAGCGCACCGTGCCGGCGGGCCCGGTCACCCTCTGCGGTCACGGCCTGAGCGGCTTCGGTGGCGTCGAGCGGGTGCAGGTCTCGATCGACGGTCAGCCCTTCGAGAGCGTGCGCTTGCTCACGCTGGACGAGGTCGTGGAGGCCACCCCCGAGCTGCGCGACACCCTGCAGTTCCAGAACCCGGAGCAGAACCCGTGGCCCTATCGCGGCGTGTGGGCCCCGTGGGAGCACGAGGTGGAGCTTTCGCCGGGGGAGCACCGGCTTGCCTTTCGGATCCTCGATCGCTCCGGGGAGGGCGCGGATGGGTTCAACGTGTTGTTGACGGCGGAGTAGGGGCAAGGGTAGGGGCAGGCGCCGGGCTTGGTGTCAGGTGGTGCTGAGCGCGATGCGGACCTCCAGCCCCGGGTCGCAGTTTACGCTGGTGACCTTGCCGTGCATGCGCTCCACCAGGTCGCGGGCTAGTGAGAGGCCGATGCCGGTGCCCTGGCGACGGCGGGTGAGCTCGTCCTCGGCGCGGAAGAAGGGCTCGAAGATCGTCTGCAGGTGGGATTCGGACACGCCGGGGCCGTGGTCGCGGACGCGCACCAGCACGCCCTTGCCCCAGGGCTCACAGCTCACCCGCAGGGTGCCGCCCTCGCCCTCGCGGCCGTACTTCAGCGCGTTGTCGAGCACGTTGAAGAGCACCTGGCGCAGGGCGTCGTCGTCGATCTTCACCGACGGCAGGTCGTCCGGCACGTCGAGCTCCACGGTGAAGCCCTCGTGCTCGATGTGCGGGCGCATCACGCTCACCACGTCGCGCACCACCGGGCCCACGTTGCCGACGCTGACGTGCATGTGGCGTTGGCCGCGGCGCAGCTGGCCGTGCTCCATCACGTTGTTGATCAGGCGCGTCAGGCGCTCGCCCTCCGCCGTGATCGTCCGGTAGTAGTCCTGGCGCTGGCGCTCGCCTTCGACCATGCCATCGCGCAACATCTCGCCGTACATCCGGATCGCGGTCAGCGGGGTCTTGAGCTCGTGGGAGACGGCGGACACGAAGTTGTTGCGGCGCTCGGCGAAGCGCACCTGCACGGCGACCACCCGGTAGAGGGCGAGCAGGCCGAGCACCACGGCCGCCGTCAGTAGCGCGGCGAGGCCGTAGAGCACCATGCTCTCGTCGCGGTCGTCGAGCCGGGACAGGCGCAAGGAGACGTGGCGCGCCTCGAGCGGCGGCGCGAGCTGGTGCGAGAAGTAGTAGGCCTCGTCGTCGCGCTCCGCCGCGGGCGGCGTGCCGTCGCCGGGTTCGAGGTGCGCGACCGCGTCGAGCCCCTGGGCGGTCAGCACCCAGGTCTGGATCGTGGAGATCAGGCGTTCGACATCGAGCACGAGGCCCTCGCGCCGATCGAGCGTGGGCGAGAGCCGTTCGGCCACCAGCGTGCGGGCGTCCGCCTCGACCACGCGGAAGGCCGTGGCGCGCTCCTGCAGGCGCTTGCGGACCTTGGCGCCGCGGTTGAGCTGTCGCAGGACTTCCGGGCTGCTCTGGCGCGTGCGCTGGGCAAGCGGCTCGGCGCTTCCCCCCGGTGCGGTCGGATCCGGGGGGCTGGCGTCGAGGCTGTCGCGTACCACGGAGAGCGCGCCGCGCAGCCGCGTGCGGCGCGCGGCCTCGAGCTGCGGCTCGGCCACGAGCGCGAGCTCGGCCTCGAGCCGGTAGTAGCCGACCACGAAGGGCGACCAGCGCTGCACGTTGGTGGTCTCGGCATCGTAGGCCTCGCTGGGGCGCTTGCTCTCGTGGTCGATCAGGGCGCTCAGCTCGCGCTCGACCTCGTCGAAGACCCGCTCGGCCACCATCCGGTGACGCAGCCGCTGCTGCTCGTCGAGTCGGTTCAGGGCCGACTGCAGCAGCACGCCGACGGCGGCCAGGACCGCGAGGGCGACGGCGCCGAAGGCCAGCCGCAGCCTGCCGAGGGGCCCGCCCATCAGTGCTCCAGGCGGTAGCCCTCACCGCGCACCGTCGCGATCAGCGCGCCGTGCTCGCCGAGCTTCTTGCGCAGCTTGGCGATGTGGACGTCGACCGTGCGCGTCTCGAGCTGCTCGGAGTTGTTCATGTCCCAGGCGTCGCGCAGCAGCGTGCGCCGGCTGACGATGTGGCCCGGCTCGAGCGAGAGGATGCGCAGGATGCGGATCTCGCGCGCGGTCAGCTCCACGGTCGCGCCATCGACGCGGGCCTCGCGGCGCTCGGGCGTGACCTCGAGCGGGCCCGCGCGAAAGCTCTGCGGCATGGCGCGTGGGGAGCGCCGCAGCAGGGCGTTGGCCCGTGCGGTCAGCTCGCGCACGCCGAAGGGCTTGGTGACGTAGTCGTTGGCGCCCACCTCGAAGCCACGCACGATGTCGTCCTCGTCGCCCTTGGCGGTGAGCATCAGGATCGGCATCTCGCGCCCCCGTCCGCGCAGTCGCTCGCAGACGGCGAAGCCATTGAGCTCCGGCAGCATGATGTCGAGCACCACCAAGTCCCAGCGCTCCTCCAGGCCGAGTCGCAGTGCCTCGGCACCGTCGGCCACCGCCACGACCTGGCAGCCGCGGTAGCGGAAGACGTCGAGCAGGCCACGGCGGATGCTGGCCTCGTCCTCCACCAGCAGCACGCGTGGGGCCGGATCGGATTCGGGCGCCCCCGACATGGCCTGAGGATAGCGGAAATGGCGCGGCCGAACGTAAAGCCGATGTAAAAGCTGCGCGCCTGCCTTTTACCTAGGCTTTGCGCGGCCTTGGCCCGGTCCGCGCTAGAGCTTGAAGGGGAGGTTGAAGCGATGCCCGAGGCCAGCGATTCGTCGGTGATGTTCAATCTGAATGAGCTCATGCAGCTCGAGCACGAGCGGGTCGCCGCGGAGCGGGCCGCCGTGCGTGAGGCCGAGCTGGAGCAGGTGCGCGCGCGCGAGCGAGCGGCGGCCGAGGCGCGCGCAGAGCGCGAGCGTGAGGCCGAGGCCGACAGGGCGCGTGAGCGTGCCGAGCAGGAGCGGCAGGCGACGCTCGAGGCGGAGCACGAAGCGGCCATGCTGCGCACGCGCCTGGAGCTCGAGATGCACGAGCGCGCGGCCCAGCGGGAGGCGATGCGCCTGCACGAGCAAGCCCTGCGCCGGGTCGACGCCGAGGCGCGCGGGGCCGGAGCGAGCCGGGCGCTCGGTGTGCTGTTCGTGCTCACGCTGGCGCTGGGGGCCGGCGGCTACTTCGGGCTGCTCGCCCCCGCGCTGGAGCAGTCGCGCGCCGCCGAGCGCGACGTGCGCGCCCATCTGGACGCCCAGGCCGCCGATCTGGCGCGAATTCGCACGGCGCTGCAGGACGCCGACGCGGAGACGCGCGCGGCGCACGCTGCGCTGGGCCGACTGGCCACCCGGGAGAGCGATCGCGAAGGCGTGGCCAAGCCAGCGGTCGAGTCGAGCCGGACCGCCAAGGCCGATCGCGGTCGTCGCGGTGGGCGCCGGTCGGACCGGACCGCGGCGCGAACGGAGCCTCGGAAGGCGCCGGAGAAGGATCCGCTGGGCGATCTCAACCTCGGCAGCAGTGACCCGATCGAGGGCGTCATCGACTAGAGCACTTGCACAACTGGCGCGCACGGCTCGCACGTTCTTGGCTGCACCGGCGACCATCAGCGGCTATCCTCCGCCGCCTGATGTCGCGCGCCCGAGGTGAACAGCCGGTGCAGCCCAGCGTCGCGCCGGCGTCGCTCAGCCCGCGGGCGGTGGAGCGGGAGTTCCGTGCGCTGCTTCGGGCGGGGGCGCAGCTGCGCTGCGTGGGAAGCGCCCGGCGCGAGCCTCTTCGCCTGCTCCGGCAGGGCTACACGCCCAAGTACCGGATCGATCTCTTCGGCACGCGCTACTACCTCAGCAACATCCGGCAGAATCCGCTCCTGCGCTTCTTCGTGGCCTACGTGGTGCAGGGCAACCACAGGCCCGAGCGCACGCAGATCCATCCGCGCATCTTCTACAAGGACATCTCGCTGATCTGGCGCTCGGGCTCGCACCTGGTCCGCAACGACCAGGAGATGTGGGTCGGCAAGGGCGCCGTGCGGACGGTGGAGGAGGGTGACTGGGAGCACGTGGAGACGATCGAGTCCACGACCGATCTGCCTTTCGAGATGCAGACCGCGCTCGAGGAGCTCTCGCGCAAGCTCTCCGTCGTTCGCCGCGACGAAGAGGTGCTGGCGATGGTCCTGCGCAACGCCCCGCGCGGGCGGATCGCACCCTACGAGGACTTCCTGGCGCCGCGACGGCAGGCCCAGGCGCGGCCGGGGGGGCGGATTCACGGCGGCAGGCCGGTCGCGCGTTTCACCCGGCGCGGCGATCCCGGCTCACTGCGCTTCGTCGCCGGCTACGAGCCCGACTTCGCCCGCGGCATCCTGGAGGTGAGCCACTCGAACAGCGCGTCCTACGGCGGCACGCTGTCGCGCTATCGCATTCTGTCGTGCAACGCGCGCATCCAGTACCTCTTCTTCGCGGCGCCGCGCCACGTCTGGATCATCCCGCCCCAGGCCCTCACCCGCGCGGTCTCCAGCTACGGCGTCCGCATGGTCGACGTGCAGGTGGACGACGACATGTGCCTGCCCGGCTACGAGTACCACTACCTGGATGACCCGGACGATCCGGACAGCCTCTACAGCCAGATTCCGGAGGGCTACGCCGGGGATCCCAATCCCAGCGATCCCGACCGGGCCGATGCGTCGGCCTGGAACGACGCGATGCCGGTCGTGCAGGAGTTCCGGCAGCGTGTGCTG
>JAPPOT010000509.1 GCA_028817855.1 Myxococcales bacterium | reverse complement strand
GAGCGGGACCGTCGTCGTCGGAGTCGCCGTCCCCGTCCCCGTCACCGGAGTCGCTTCCCTCGAGGCCCTCCTCGTCGGTGCTGGGCTCGCCCCCGGCGTCGTCCCCACAGCCGGTCGTCGCCCACCCGACGAGCAGGGCCAACATGCAGCAGGCCCGTAGCATGCGCGCAGCCTGCCCCCAGGATCGGGGGGCGTCAATGGGCCAGGTCACACCTGGGCGCCACATGGGGCCTCGAGCCCCCGATTACGGGCGGGGATCGCCCTCCCCGGTGGCCCGAACCCGGGTCCCGCCCTCGGGAAAGAAGGTGATGGCGCGATGCACCGTGCGCGCCGGACGCGGCGCCGCGAGGGCCAGCCGCTGGCTCGCGAGCACCTGGGCGAGCACGATCTTCATCTCGTACTGTGCGAAGCCGATACCGACGCAGCGCCGCGTGCCGCCCCCGAAGGGCAGCCACGCGCAGGGGTCGGCCTTGGCATCGAGGAAGCGCTCCGGCTCGAAGCGCTCCGGATCGGGGTAGACCCGCGGGTCGCGCTGGGCGAGGTAGATGCACGGCGCCACCGTCGTGCCGGTGGGCAGCGCGTAGCCGCCGAGGGTGAAGGGTTGCCGCAAGCGTCGCCGCACGAAGGCCAGGACCGGGCGCAGGCGCAGGACCTCCTTGAGGGTGGCGTCCAGGTAGGGCAGTGCCTGGATCACCTCGGGGCTGGCGTCCCCGCCGCCGGCCGCATCGAGCTCCTCGACCAGGCGCGCGCGCACTCGCGGATGGGAGAGGATCAGCTCGAAGCACCAGCACAGGGCCGTGGCGGTGGTCTCATGACCAGCCACCAGCAGGGTCATCAGCTCGTCTCGCAGCTCGTCGTCCGACAGGGGTTGACCGGCCTCGTCGCGCGCGCGAAGCAGCAGCGAGAGCACGTCGTCGTCGGCGCCGCCGGCCGCGCGCCGGCGGGCGATCTGCTCTGCGACGATCTCGCGAGCGCGCTCGCGACCCGCGAGCAGGGCGCGGAAGACCGCGCGCTGTTCCGCCTCGGGATGGGTCGACAGGTGGAGGACGACGAGCAGCGCCAGTGGCAGCTCGCCCAGGCGCAGGAAGCGGCCGAGGCGTCGCGTGAGCTCCCGGCTCTCGTGTCCGGCGGCGGTGCCGAACACGGTGCGTGCGATGACCCGGAGGGTGATCTCCTGCATCGCGGGATGCAGTGCGAAGGTGCGGTCGCGGGGGAAGGCGCTCACCACCTCGCGCGTGATCTCCTCCATGATCGTGCCGTAACCGCGCAGCTGGGCGCCGTTCAGGCCGGGGCGCAGCTGCTTGCGGCGGCGTGCGTGCGGGTGGCCGTCGAGGCCGATGGTGGAGCGCGTTCCGACCGTCACGCGGGTCACCTCGAGGTTGGCCTCGCCCGCGCTGACCTGATCCGCACCTGCCGCCATCACGCGGCGGATGTCTTCGCGACCGCACAGCAGCACGATCGGCTCGGGTGCGATGTCCAGCCGGAAGGTCTCGCCGTGCCGGGCGCGGGCCCGCTCGAGCATCTGCGTCGGCCAGTGCAGCCACTGCAGCGTCTGGGCCGCCGCGGGCGCGCGCGGGCCGGGAACGGGCCGAATATGGGGACGCCGGGCCGGTGCCGCGACCAGGTCGAGCAGGGACATCGCCCTGGTGAGACGACGCCGCGCGCGTTTGTGACTAGAAGCGGTCTGAGACCGCTTCTAGCGCGGTGAAGTCCGCGCCCGCCCGCTCGATCATCGCATCGCTTGCGGTCAGGGACAGCCGCAGCCAGCCCGGCAGCTCGCACACCCGCCCCGGCAGCACGTGCGTGCCGCGCTGTCGAAGGCGGGTCGCAAAGGCTGCGTCGTCATCCTGGGGGGCGCGCACGAGCGTGTAGAACGTGCCCTCGGGGACGATCACCTCGTAGCCGTGTGTGGGCAGCTCGCGCGCGACCCGATCGCGGCGCGCCTGCAACGCAGACAGGTCGATGCACTGTCGCTCCAGGTCGGCGGTCGCGCGCTGCATCAGCGCATTGGGGAAGAGGAAGCCCAGGGCGAGCTGCGCGGTCTCCAGGTCCTCGCGCAGCGCAGCCCGCCCCTCCATCGTCGGCGGCAGCGCGATGTAGCCCAGGCGCTGGCCCGGCGCGAGCAGCGTCTTGCCATAGGTGTAGATCGCCAGCGTGTCCGGGTAGTGCGTGGTCAGGCTCTCGAAGCGGCGGCCGTCGAAGAGGATGCGACGGTAGGCCTCGTCCGCGATCGCATAGACCGGCCGCTCGCGACCCGCGCTCGCCTCGCGCAGCACCTCGGCGATGCCGGCCAGGGTCTGCGCGCCGTAGACGCGCCCGCTCGGATTGTGGGGGTGATTGAAGATCAGCGCGCGCGTGCGCGGGCCGATCGCCGCCCGCAGCTGATCGAGGTCGGGCTCGAAGCGCGGCGGCGCCAGCATCAGAGGTCGCGGCGTGGCGCCCGTGGCGGCGATCATCATCGCGTAGCTCGCGGATCGGGGCCATCGCGCCCGGACGTTACTACAGAAGCGGTTCGCAGTTTTCCGGGAACGGCGTGCGCTCGATCCACGCGCGCATGAAGTCGATCCAGGGTGGGCCGAGCGGCGCCGGGAAGCTCGCCGGCATGTGCGTACCGTCGGTGCGCTGCATGCGGTCGAGCACGGCGTCGTAGACCGGCGTGTCGGGGTCGCTCGGGCTGGGCGCCAGGAAGTCCTCGACCGCCAGCAGCGACATGGGTGCGCCGCCCACGAGCGGCTCTCCGTGGCAGCCCCAGCAGAAGTTGCGCAGGGTGTTGAGGACGTCGTTCGGGATCGGCTGATCCGGATCGGGTCCGGGGTCGGGC
>JAPPOT010000587.1:29751-43818 GCA_028817855.1 Myxococcales bacterium | reverse complement strand
CGAGTCGGGCAGGGTGATGTCGACGTTCTCGAAGGCCAGGGCCTCGTCGGTCAGCACCACGGTCCCGTCCAGACGCGAGCTCGAGACGCCGATGATCGGCCGGTGGGGCTGCTGGTGCCAGGCGTCCCGCAGCACGACGAAGTCCTTGTTCGGCATCTTCATCGGCCCGCGCAGGTCGAGTGGATCGAGCGAGCCCTTCAGCGTCCAGGTGCCGTTGATGTCCCAGTCGACGATCGCGTTCGGCGACACGTCCAGCTGTTCCATCAGCGCCGCGAAGGAGACGTGCCGCACGTCCGCGTGCACCTCGGTCGGCAGGCCTTCGGCCAGCTCGATGGCACCGTCCAGGGCCACCTCGCCGGCGCCGCGGATCGCCTCCACCGTGCCGGCGAAGGCGACCTGACTGCGGTCAAACTGGGCCTTGAGCGCCACGCGCTGACCGATGCCGAAGCCGTCGATCACGGCGTCGAAGAGCTCGATCTCGGCGCTGCCCTCGGGCTGGTCCCCGGCACCCTCCACGTCGGCCTTGAGGCTGAGCAGCCCCTCCACCGGCGGCAGCTCCCAGCCGTGGGGCCAGCGCTCGAGCGCCGGCACCGACAGCTCCAGGTCCAGCTTGCCGCGGTAGCGCTCCCCAAGTGGCAGCGTGAGCAGCCCGTGGCGCACGCCCAGCTTCAGGCCCGGCACCTCGATGCGCGCCAGATCGATGTCGATGCCCTCGCTGCCGATCCCGCCCACGGCGTCGAGGCGCTGGATCTCGTCGCTGCCCGTGGCGTGGTTGACGAAGCCGCTCTTGGCGCGCACGTCCGCGCGCAGCACCTCGTTCATCGTGGCGTTGAGGGAGATGTTGATCCCGCGCAGCTCGCCGTTGGCGTAGGGCGAGGCATCCACCACCAGGCGCGAGTCCTTGATGTGAAACCAGTTGAAGGGCAGGTCCAGGTCGTCGCTCGTGGCCTCGCTCTCCGGGAAGGGCGGGAGGTTCGCGATCTCGCCGTCGCGGATCTTCAGGAAGAGCGTGGCCTGCTCGATCGTGATCGCGTGCAGGTCGACGCTGCCCTGCATCAGGGCCCACCAGGAGGGGCGGATGCGCAGCGCCGCGGCGTCGGCGAAGCGGCCCTCGGTGGGGTGGTCGAGGCTGACCGTGCGCACCACCACCTCGGCGCGCAGGGGGTCCACGTCGACCTCCTTGATCTCCGCCTGCAGCCCCAGCTCCCTCTCGAGCGCGCGCGTCGCCTGCCAGCCCGCGTAGGCGCGCACGGGCGCAGTGCGGGCGATGGCGGTTGCTGCGATCGGCAGCAGCCACAGGAAGAGTCCGAAAAGAACGAGCCTTTTCAGCCACTTACGGCGACGCGCGGGGGCGGTTTTGGACAAGTTACCTCGACCTACATGCTACCACGTGAGGGTCCCAGAAGCCCCTTTTGGGCCAGCACTGTTGTCTGGGATCCGGAGGCCCTTGGGAAGGACGGTCAGCCCGCCGATTGTGTTCCATTGGACCCCGGCAAAATTGGGGGCTATAGAAGCCCCGCGCAAGGCTCCAGCGGTGCGGTGTCCAGGGTCGCCGTGCTAAGAGCACGGCCTATGGACCCCGCAGGGTTTCTCCAGGGTCGCACCCGCGAGACCACGATCCGGCGCGATGCCGAGGGCACCTGGTACCACGATGGCCAGCCCCTCGAGCACGACAACCTCTGCCGCAGCTTCGACCAGTGGGTCGAGCGCGCCGACGACGGCCGCTACTGCCTGAAGAACGACATCAACTGGGCCTACATCACGCTCGAGGGGGCGCCTTTCTTCGTACGGTCGGTGGGCGTGGCGGAGGACGGGCTGGTGACCCTGCGCCTGTCCGACGCGAGCGAGCAGCCGCTGGCGGGCGAGACGCTGCGCCTGGGGCCCGACGGCGCGCTCTACTGCGACGTGCGTGGGGGCACGATGACGGCGCGCTTCGAGCGCCACGCGATGACCCAGCTCGAGGCGGTCATCGCCGAAGACGACGACGGGATCTATCTGGCGCTGGGCGGCGCGCGCGTGCGCCCGCCCGAGCTGGCCGATCCCTTGCCGACGACGCAGGAGCGCGAGAGCGATGAGTGAGACGAAGCGAGGCGAGCGCTGGGCCGCCCTGGTGGTGCTGGCGATCGGTGTGCCGGCGGTGTTCATGTTCACGCGGGCGATGGCCGACGGCGAGGCGCGACGCAAGGAGGCACCCCTGCGCGCCATGTTGGGCGACGCCTCGTTCGACGCGCTGGCCACGGGCGACAAGACCGAGCAGCACTACATGGGCAACTCCCTCAGCGCGCCCGACTTCACCTTGCCGGACAAGGACGGCAAGGCGTGGAAGCTGAGCGACCAGCGCGGCAAGGTGGTGCTGATGAACTTCTGGAGCATCACCTGCCCGCCCTGCGTGGAGGAGATGCCGAGCCTCTCGGCCCTGGCGCAGATGGCCGAGGGCCGCGATGACATCGAGGTCGTCGCGATCACGACCGACGAGAGCTGGAGCGCCATCGCCTCCGTCATTCCCAGCGGCAGCAAGCTCAAGGTGCTCTTCGATCCGGAGAAGAAGGTGGTCGCCGACAAGTACGGCAGCAAGCTCTTCCCCGAGACCTGGATCATCGACAGGCGCGGCGTCGTACGCCTGCGCGTCGACGGCAAGCGCGACTGGGCTGGTGCGCTGTCCCTCGAAGTCCTCGAGAGCTACCTCTGATTCGGTCGAGGTTCGCCCAGGGTCCTGGACGAACAAGGATCGAATCGTCGCCTCGGCCTGAATCTGTCGAGATTCGTTCAGGGGCGAGCGCGCCAGGAGGGCCAACCGGAGGCGTAGCAGCGCTACGTCGAGGATTGGACCGAGGACGTAATCCGGCCCTGGGCGAATCTCGGCAGATTCAATCGCTTACCAAAGGCTCGAAGAGCCATACGCCGGCTACGAGGAAGGCGATGTCGACGGCGCCGAGGAGTTGGATCCAGCCGACGACCTCGCTCAGGGGTGCGCCGCCGAGGAGCTCGCGGGTGGCGACGACGCCGGAGAGCAGCGCGGGGGCCACGACGGGGAAGACCATTACGGCGAGGACCATCTCGCGGGCGCGTGTGCGGACGGACAGGGCGGCGAAGAGGTTGCCGGTCGCGGCGAAGCCGACGGTGCCCATCGCCAGCAGCAGCGCCAGCGGGAAGAAGTGCTCGGTCAGGTCCAGGTTGAAGAGCAGGCCCACCAGCAGCAGCAGGATCAGCTCCACGATGCCGAGGAAGACCAGCGTGGCCGCCAGCTTGCTCAGGTAGATGGCGGCGCGCGGCGTGGGCGAGAGCAACAGTCCGCGGAAGACGTCGTGCTCGCGCTCGCGCGTCCAGCTTCGGCCCATCGCCAGGACGCCCGCGAAGGTGACGGTGATCCACAGCACTCCGGGCGCGACGAGGGCCGCGCTCTGGCGGTCGATATAGAATGACAGCGAAGTCAGCACCGCCACCAGGGTGGCGAAGAGGCCGGTCGTGACCACCACCTCGCCGGTGCGCAGCTCGATCCGCAGCTCCTTGAGCAGCAGCACCCAGGTCGCGCGCAGGATCCGGCTCATGCGGCGTGCTCCGCGTCGCCGTCGCTCACCACGCGCCCCCGATCGAGCACCACCCGCCGGTCGGCCAGCGCCTCGGACAGCGCGCGGCTGTGGGTGACGAGCAGCACGATGGCGCCACGCTCTCGCTCCGCCCGCACCGCCTCCGTCAGCCGCTCGACGCCCTTGACGTCGAGCCCGGTGGAGGGCTCGTCGAGCAACAGCAGCTGCGGTGCGTGCAGCAGCGCCCGCGCGAGCGACAGCCGCTGGAGCTGCCCGCGCGAGTAGGTGCGGGCTGGACGCTCCATGAATCGCCCCAGCTCGAAGCGCCCGTCCAGGCCCTGGACCTCCGGGCCGCTTGGCGAGAGCCCGTACAGCTGGGCGGTCAGGGCCAGGTTCTCGCGCCCCGTCAGATCCGGATAGACCATGGCGGCGTGGCCCACCAGGCCGATACGCCCGCGCAGGGCGGGACGCTCAAGCGGATCCAGCCGGCCGAAGCGCAGGCTGCCGCGGGTCGGACGCGCGGCCAGGGCGAGGATCGACAGCAGCGTGCTCTTGCCCGAACCGTTGTGTCCCTCGATGGCCGTGATCTCACCGGCTTGCAGATCCAGGCTGACGCCTGCCAGCGCGCGCGTGGCGCCATAGAGCTTGACGAGCTTGCGCACTTCGATCCGCGTGAATTCCAGCGCCACGGTGATTCCAGAGTAGTCGTATCGTCGGCGGCGGGGGAACTTCTTTGTGCGCCCTGCGCCGGGTCCTCGATTGGCACGTGTAACAACTCGCGGCGCGCTCTATTCTCCCCGCAATGCGCGCCTACCTGAACCTCCTCGACACCGTGCTCGAGCACGGCCGCGACCGCGAGGATCGCACCGGCACTGGCACGCGCGGGATCTTCGGCCACCAGATGCGCTTCGATCTGTCCGTGGGCTTCCCGCTGATGACGACCAAGAAGCTGCACCTGCGATCGATCATCTACGAGCTGCTGTGGTTCCTGCGGGGCGACACCACGGTCGACTACCTGAAGGAGCACCGCGTGTCGATCTGGGACGAGTGGGCCACCGCCGAGCAGACCGCGAAGTTCGGCCGCCCGGCGGGTGAGCTGGGGCCGATCTACGGTCACCAGTGGCGCAACTTTGGCGCCACCGTCCAGGGGGATGGCAGCTACGCGGACGACGGCGTCGATCAGATTCGGGATCTGCTCACCCAAATCCGCGAGACGCCCCACAGCCGACGCCTGCTGGTCACCGGCTGGAACCCGCAGGAGGCCAACCAGGTCGAGCTGCCGCCGTGCCACACCCTCTTCCAGTTCTACGTGCAGGACGGTGCCCTCAGCTGCCAGCTCTATCAGCGCAGCGCCGACATCTTCCTGGGGGTGCCCTTCAACATCGCCAGCTATGCGCTGCTGACGATGATGATCGCGCACGTCACGGGCCTGCGACCCGGCGAGTTCATCCACACCTTCGGCGACGCGCACCTCTACCAAAACCACCTCGACCAAGCGCGCGTGCAGCTGACGCGCGAGCCCCGCGGGTTGCCGACGATGACACTCAACCCCGAGGTGAAGGACCTCTTCGCCTTCGACTACGGCGACTTCGAGCTCAGCGGCTACGATCCGCACCCCACCATCAAGGCTCCGATCGCGGTCTGACCGATGTCACGAGGCCTGGATCCATGACGATGCGCCAAGGCTTGTCGATGATCGCCGCGCTCACGCCGTCGCGCGTGATCGGCAAGGACAATGGCATCCCCTGGCACTACCCGGAGGACATGAAGCACTTCCGGCGCGTAACTCGGGGCCACGCCCTGATCATGGGCCGGGCCACTTTCGACTCGATCGGCAAGCCGCTGCCCAAGCGGCGGAACATCGTGATCACGCGCCAGCGCGGTCTGGCGATCGAGGGCTGCGAGGTCGTGCACGGCGTGTCCGAGGCGATCGAGCTGGCCCATCAGAGCGATGCGGAGCCGTGCGTGATCGGCGGCGCCCAGATCTATCTCGAGGCCCTGCCCCATGCCACCGTCCTGCACCTGACGTACCTCCACGCGGACCATGAAGGAGACACCTTCTTCCCCGAGCTGCCCGAGAGCGAGTGGGAAGAGGTCGAGCGCAGGGAAGCGGAGGGCCTCTCCTTCGTGACGCTGCGGCGCGCCTCCGCTGACCGATCGTAGCCGTCGTCGCGGTCGGCGCGGCTCAAAACAGCTCGGCGACGATCGAGTCCAGGCGCAGCCAGTGACGCCCAGGTACGCGCAGCGCGCCTTCCTCCACCACCGCGTCTCCTCTCCCCACAGCGGCCTCCACAGCGGCCTCGCGTCCTGCCAGTGGATCCACTCCGCTGAGCGCGCGCGCACGATCGAGATCCATGCCCCATCGGGTGCGCAGCCCGAGCATGAGTTGCTCGCGCACGAGATCCTCCCCCGCGAGCGCCTCCTCGAAGACCTCGACCTCGTCCGCCGCGCTCGTCTCCAGGTAGCGCTCGGGCCGCGGATCGTTGCGGTAGCGACGGGCGCGTCCGGGCGCCGTGTGCAGGCAGCCGACCGCGCCCGCGCCCAGCCCGAGGTAGGCGCCGCCCTGCCAGTAGTGCAGATTGTGGACCGAGTGCTCACCGGGCCGCGCGTAGTTCGAGACCTCGTAGTGCTCGAAGCCGCGCTCGGCCAGCGCGTGCCGGATCGACTCGAATGCGCTGGCCGTCTCTTCCTCGGGCGCGAGCTGCAGCCGCCCCTTGCGGTTCAGGGCGCCGAACTGGGTCTCCGGCTCGATCGTGAGCGAGTAGGCCGAGAGATGATCGAGCCCCTCGTCGGCCAGCCGCCCGGCCTCCGCCGCGGCCTGCGCCGCCGACTGCCCCGGCATGCCGAACATCAAATCGCCGCTCACCCGCTCCATGACCGCGCACGCGTCGCGCAGCGCGGCGAGCGCGCCCGCGTGATTGTGCAGCCGGCCGAGGAAGCGCAGGTGCTGATCGTGGAGCGACTGGATCCCGAGCGACAGCCGGTTGACCCCGGCCGCGCGCAGCGCCTCCGCCCGCTCCCGATCGAACGAGGTGGGGTTGCACTCCACCGTGACCTCCAGCGTGGCGGCCTCGTCCGCGAAGCTGTCTCGCACCGCCGACAACACCCGCCCGAGCTGGGCCGGCTCCCACAGGGAGGGCGTGCCGCCGCCGAAGAAGACCGAGGCCAGCCCTTCGTCGCGGAGCGCCGCGCGCCGCCGCCCGAGCTCGGCCAGCACCGCCTCGGCGTAGGCCTCCTGCGGCACGTCCTGCCGGCGGATGCCCGATGAGGCGAAGTCGCAATAGGGGCACTTCTGCAGGCACCAGGGGAAGTGCACGTAAACGCTGATCATCCGAATCCCCCGGACTCTGCCATCTTTCCGCCCTTGACGCTGCGCAAGCGAGACTTATCTTGCCGCGGGCCGCTCACCCGGGCGGCGGACGCCCGAATGCAAAAGCGCGACTACTACGAGGTTCTTGGGGTCGAGCGATCGGCGTCCGAGGGGGACATCAAGAAGGCCTATCGCAAGCTCGCCCTCGAGCTGCACCCCGACCGCAACCCGGACGACCCCGAAGCCGAGGAGCGGTTCAAGGAAGCATCCGAGGCCTTCCAGGTGCTCAGCGACCAACAAAAGCGCGCCACCTACGACCGCTTTGGCCACGAGGGCCTGTCGGGTGCTGGCGCCGGTCCCGGCTTCACCGACGTCCAGGACATCTTCTCGCAGTTCGGCGACATCTTCAGCGACTTCTTCGGAGGAGCCGGGGGCTTCGGCCGCCGCCGTCGAGGGGGCCCGCAGCGGGGAGCGGACCTGCGTGCCGCCGTGCGTCTGACGCTCGAGGAAGCGGCCTTCGGCACCAAGAAGGAGGTGCCGCTCGCCTACCCCGGCCCCTGCGAGGACTGCGACGGCAGTGGCGCCGAGGGCGGCAATCGCAAGACCTGCCCCCAGTGCCAGGGTGCCGGGCAGGTGGCCCATCAGCGCGGCCCTTTCCTGCTTCAGACCCCGTGCCCCGCGTGCAACGGCCAGGGCTCGACCGTCGAGACCCCGTGCAAGGCCTGCCGTGGCCGCGGCGAGGTCGAGGTCGAGCGTACGGTCAAGGTGACCTTCCCCGAGGGCATCGACGAGGGCCAGACCCTGCGCGTGCCCGGTCAGGGTCTGGGCGGCACCAAGGGCGGTCCCTCCGGGCATCTCTACGTCGAGGTCGAGCTCGAGCGCGATCCCCGCTTCGAGCGCGACGGCATCGACCTGATCCACGTCCTGCCGATCAGCGTCCCGGACGCTTCCCTCGGGACGAGCCTCGAGATCGAGAACCTCGAGGGTGACCCCATCAAGGTCAAGATCCCCTCGGGCAGCCAACCCCGCGATACGGTCGTCATCCGCGGACAGGGCGTGCCCCGCCTCAGCCGCGGCGGCCGCGGTGACCTCATCGTCCTGCTCGACGTCCAGATCCCGAAGAAGCTCAGCCGCAAGGCCAAGAAGCTCATGAACGAGCTCAAGAACGAGCTCAGCTAGCGTGTAGATCTGATTGAGAGGGAATCGCCGAGGTTCGCCCAGGAGCGGCTTACCTCCTCGGGAAAATCCTCGACGTAGCGCAGCTACGCCTCCGGTTTTCCCTGCGGGGGCGCTCGCTCCTGAACGAACCTCGACGATTCGAGTGGCGGGCGGCGGGTGGTGGTGCTCATGGTGGTGCCACCCGGCCCGACCGTGAACGAGCTTTGCCCGTTTACCGCGTGGGGAGCTTCTTGCCGAGCTCGAGCATGCGTCCGCCGTCCAGCCACGCGTAGATCCCGTAGGTCTGCAGGACCCTTCGCGTGTAGCGCCGTGTCTCCCGGAACGGGATGCGCTCGATCCACTCGTCCAGGTCGTGGCCACCGCGCGCCTTGAGCCAGCGGTCGGCGGCGCCGTGGCCGGCGTTGTAGGCCGCGGGGACCACCGCGGGGTTGTCCGCGTAGCGCTTCCACAGCGTGCGGATGAAGCGCGAGCCGATCCGCAGGTTCACCTCAGGGCGCTTGAGCGCATCGGGTGTGCTCGGCAGGCCCAGGGCCTTGGCGTGGGACTTGGCGGTCCCGCGCATGACCTGGATCAGGCCGTAGGCGCGCGCGCTGCTGACCGCCTTCGGGTTGAACGCGCTCTCCTCCCGCGCCACGGCCCGCACGAAGGCCGGTGGCACGCCCATCTCCGCCGCCACGTCTTCGATCAGCGGCGAGAATGCTCGCGGATAGGCGATGCGCCACAGGTGCCGTGCCCGCCCGCGGGGCGCCTGGGCCCGGTAGCCCTCCAGCTTCGCACGCACCAGCTTGCTGGCCGATGCGTAGGCCCGTGCCCGGTGCAGCAGGGCGGCACCGAGCCAGACGAGCTCCTCGTCCACGCTCGCCGCATCGGCCTGGCCCGGCTGCCGGCCCATCGCTCCAAGCCGTGTGAGCTCCAGCTTGGCGAGCTCGACCTCGTCGATGCGGAGCAGCTCGAGCGCGCTCGTGAACGCCGCCTCGCCCATCTCCGCGCGCCAGGGGAAGGTCAGGGGTGCGTGGTCCTTGGCCTCCGCCAGCAGCTCCCTCTCCAGGGCTGCGGCCGCCCTGGGCCAGCCCTCCTTGAGCCGCGCGCGGGCCTGTTGCGCGTGGTAGCTCAGCGGCCGCGTTCGCACGATCGCCGTCAGCGCCCCGCGCGCCTCGGCCTTGCGGCCCAGCGTTTGCAGCGTGCGCGCCCGCCAGTAGGCCGCGCGCCCCTCGACCCCCTCGGTGTCGTCGCGCGCGCCCTCCTGCAACAGCGCCTCGAAGTGGCGCAGCGCGCCCGCATGGTCGCCAGCCGCCCGCGCCGCGAAGGCCAGCGAGAAACGCGCGTCGGCGCGCATGTCGCCCCTCGGATACTCCTTCACCAGGCGCTCGAGCACCGCGCCCTTGGCCGCTCGATCGCCCACGTCGTTGTGGGCGGTGGCCGAGAGGTAGAGCGCATCGTCCGCCAGCGAGTGCTGCGGGAACTCCTTCACGAGCGCGGCGTACTCCACCAGGGCGCCCCTCGGATCGCCGCTGCGCAGCCGCGCGCGCCCGCCGTAGTAGCGCGCCCACACGCGCACCTCCGGATCCTGGCAGCGCTCGGCGAGCTCTCGCATCACCGCCGCGGCTTCCGTGCGCTTGCGCCGGTAGACCAGCGCCCGCCCGGCCTCGAGCCGCGCCTGGCAGCGCAGCTTCGCATCGGCCCTTACGCGCGTCTCGAGCTTCTCGAACAGCGCCTGGGCGTCCTCGTAGTGGCGCGCCCGATGCAGGGCCTTGCCGTGGTGGAAGCGATCCTCCACCGACGGCGTCGACAGCCGCGCACGCGCCTTCTTCGGCAGCCTCTTCAGGAGCTTCTTCGCGCGCTCACTGGCGCCCTGGCCCGCTGCGCTCAGCGGCGCCCGCGAGGCCACGCGTCGGTAAAGGCCGAGCGCCTCCTCGAGCGTGGCGGGTGTGCCGCGCTCGATCAGCAGATCCGCCAGCGGCAGCGCCGTGCTCGCCGCCCCCACGTGGTTCGGCGTCTCCGCCACCAGCAGGCGCAGCTTCCGCTCCGCGCGTTCGGCATCGCCGGCGCGGAAGAGCGCGAGTGCCTGGACCTTGCGCGCGCGCCAGCTGCCGGCCCAGCCCCGTGTCAGCCCACGCGCAATCCACGCGGCTTGGGCTGCCGCCGAGCGCGATCCGCTGTCCTTGAGGCCTTCCGCCCACAGTACGCCTGCCCAGCGCGACAGCGGGTGGTCGCTCTCGTAGAGCGCCTGCAGGTGTCGGCGTCGCTTGTCGGCGTCGCCGTCCTCGGCCTGCTCGATGCGCGCCAGCAGCCAGCGCAATCGTCCCCGGCTCAGCCGCTCGGCAGTGGGCAGGGCGGCCTCGCCGATCGCGCGCGCGGACTTGGCGTCGCCAGCTTCGAGCGCCGCGAGCATGCGCCGCTCCGCGCTGTCCTCGCCCAGCCAGGCTGCGTTCGGGTCGAAGCGCTTGCCCTTCGCGGCCTGCCTACCGGCGCTTGCGTCGTGCCCGGCGCCATCGTCCACCGGCGTGGCCTCGCTGCTCGAGCTGCCCGGGACCAGACCGAGCAGCAGGATCACCGGCAACGTCAGCAGCGCGGCACGGGACATGGCTTCAGCCTAGGAAGCGCTCCCGTGCCGCGCAAGTTCCCGATCAGCGGTCCCGCCCACGGCCCTCGCGGGCCTCGGCGAGCTCCTCCTGCTCGGCCCGCTCCGCGCGGCGACGCGCCTCCGCCTCGTCGCGGGCCCGGTCGCGCGCCAGCGCCTGCTCCTTGCCGTGGGCCTCGCCCAGGGCACCCCGGGCCCGTGACAGCTCCCGCCGTCGTAGCGCCAGCGCGTCCTCGGCCACTTGCACCGCCTCCTGCAGCGCCTTCAGCCTGCGCCGCGCGCTGGCCGCAAACGCCGCCTCGCGTGCCACGTCCAGACCCCGCGCTTCGCCCGATGCCGTGCTGCGCGCGGCGGCCTCCCGCGCTTCCCCCCCCTGGATCCCGAGCGCCTCCTGAGCCCGCCGTACCGCATGCTCCGCCCGCTCCACCGCGCGCGCTCGCTCCGCCACAACGCGCTCGGCCTGCGTCCGTTCGCTGCGCCGCAGCGCCGAGAGCCCGTCGAAGCGGTAGCGGTCGGCCGCCATGCCCAGCCCCCCTCAGGGTGCCTCGGCCTCGCCGGCACCGACCTCCATCTCTGCGGTCGCGACCGCGGATAGCGCCTCCGCGGCGTCCTCCGGGGAGGCGCCCTCTGCTGGCGCCCAGCTCCCGCCCAGGTCATCGCCGCGCATGCGCTCGACCTGCAGGTCGCCGTCGTCGTCACCCATCTCCATCGTGCCCGACAGCTCCAGCGTGGGTCGCGACTCGTCGAGGCCGCTCAACTCGATCTCGCTCGCCGCCACGATGGTCGACAGCGCCTCGCCGCACACGCGCTCCACGCAGTCGTCGTCGCAGCTGCTGGCGTCGAAGCTCAGGCCCGCCAGCCAGAGCGAGAGCACCTCGCAGCCCGCGAGCGCGTGCAGCTCCTGCTCCGCGTCCTGCGCCGCGAATCGGAGCGCCTCCGCCGCAAGCCCTCCCAGCCCGCTCGGCAGGGACAGGCTCGCGAGCTCGAGCGCATCGCCTCCTGCGTCGAAGCTCGCGACGGTCATCACGTCCTCGCTGTCCGCGCTCGCATCGATCGAGAGCGTGGACGCCCCCTCGGACGGTGCAGGGAGCTTCCAGCTGTCGAGCGCCCACTGCACCGGCAGCTCGCCGTTCAGCTCGCCGATCGACATCGTCGCGTGCAGCTCGACCGTCCCGAAGCGCTCGCCGACCAGCGCTGCCAGCCGCATCCGCGCCGCCCGGGGTCCCGCGCCCTCCAGCTCCAGCTGGGATGCGAGCGACTCCTCCAGCGTGACCTCATCCGGTGGCAGTGCGCGCGCATCGCGCAGGTTCGCCGCCAGCTCGCCGATCCCGGCGCCGTCGCTCAGGGCGTCGTCCGCGAGCGCACGCTCCATCGCGTCGAGCAGGAAGCCCGCCTCGGCCACCGCGGTGTCTACCGGGGGCTCGGCGCCGAGGATCGCCAGCTCCGCCGCATCGCGCAGCACGCGCTCGAGTGTCGCACCCGGCGCGCTTGCGTCGAAGCTCAGCGTCACGCGGTAGTCGCCTTCGGGCAGCAGCGGTTCGTCCTCGAAGGGCACCTGGATGCGGACCTCGTCGTCGGCGTCGAGCCGCACCTCGTCCACGCAGCCCCGGGCCACGATCGTCCCATCGAGCCCCTGGGCGGTCGCCATCACCGCATAGTCCACGGCCGCCGGCAGCGCCAGGAACTCCGCCGGTGTCTCGCCCTTGGCGCCGGGCAGGGTGGTCATCGGATCGCCTGCCATTCGCTCGGCCTGCTCGCAGCTCATCATCGCCAGCGCCGAGACCGAGCGCTCATCCACCGCGCGGGCGCCCTCGTAGGGTACGTCGACCACGAGCGTACCGAAGCCGGCGTTGCTCACGCGCACGTCCACGTAGAGGTCACCGGCGCCGAGCGCCGAGATCCGCACGCGGAACGTCGCCACCTGCTCGCCGCCCAGCAGCCGGTTGTCGGCGCGCCCGTCCTCGTCGGTCTTCACCTCGAGCTCCTCGAGGCTCGCATCCTGGGCGCGCCCCATGAGCGCGAAGCTCACCGGGGCGCCGTCGATCGGATCGCCGTCGCGGTTGGTCAGTCGCACCGACAGGGTGGTGGGCTCGCCGAAGCCGAGCGTCTCGCGGGGTTCGCTCAGGAGCTCGAGGTCCGCGGTTGCTGCGCGCGCGGCGGCCTCCGGACGGCCCTGGTCCTCCGGAATGTCGACGGGGGCAGCCGCCCCACCGCCGCTGGGGCTCACGGCCTCGGACGCGCAACCGGCGGCGATCGGCGCGCACAGGAGGGCCAAGAGCGGCCCCCGAGTCCCGAGCAAGCGAAGGTACATCGTCGATGGAGCATAGCTCCGCCGGGCTGCTCCGGCCAGCTTCGGGAGCGGCTGGCGGCGGCCCTGTTGCCCGCCGGTGGCGCCGTGTCATACCGCCCGCCAGATGGCCCCCCCGGTCACCCTGTGGTAGAGCCTGCGCCGGATGTCCTACGCCCTCACCGTCGGCCTGCGCTACCTCCGCTCGAAGAAGCGGGCCACGGTCTCGGTGATCTCGGTGATCGCCATTACCGGGGTCGCCCTGGGGGTCGCCGCGCTGCTGGCGGTCGTCTCGATCACCTCCGGCTTCCAGGAGGAATTTCGCAACAAGGTCCTGGGCGTCAACGCCCACGTGCTGGTGCTCAAGTACGGCCTCAACTTCGAGGAGTACCGCGACGTGGTGGTGCGCGCGCGGCACATGCCCGAGGTGCGCGGCGCGGCGCCCTTCATCATCCACGAGATGATGCTCGCCAAGGGCGACCGGCTGAGCGGCGTGCTGATCAAGGGGGTCGACCCGGAGCTGATGCCGAGCGTGCTCGATCTGCCGGGCCAGCTGGTCGCGGGCTCCCTCGAGGGGCTGCGCAAGTCCGGTGCGCGCCCGGCCACGCGGCCGGAGGACCTGCAGGGCGAGCAGGGCGCCGCGGCCGAGGACGACCTCGACAGTTTCCTGGAGGGCCTGGCCGAGGGCGGCGACGCGGTGCTCGATGCGGACGACACCCCGGACGCCGCGGTCGTCGAGGAAGCGCAGGCAGCCGCCGTCGCGGAGGCGACGGCCGATCCTCCCGAGGCTCCTGTACCCGAGTCGGCGACGCCCCTGCCCGTGGTCGACGTGCCGACCCCGCAGGAGATGGAGGCCGCGCTCGCTGCCCTGGACGAGCTCGACGGCCTGCCCAGTGACGAGCAGGAGGCCGAGGCGCTCGGTGGCGACGAGCCCGACCCGGCCGACGACAAGGAGGTCCTGCCCGGCGTGGCCGTGGGGGTCACCCTGGCCGACACCCTCGGCATCGAGGTGGGCGATCGAGTCAAGGTCATCTCTCCGCTGACCGGCCTCGACACCAGCCTGTGGAAGCCTGACGGCGGCCGTCCCAGCTCGCGCGACTTCCGCGTGATCGGCATCTTCGAGGCGGGCTTCCAGGAGTACGACAGCCGCCTCGTCTACATGGACCTCTACGAGGCCCAGATC
>JAPPOT010000587.1:3721-29741 GCA_028817855.1 Myxococcales bacterium | reverse complement strand
CGGACGTGGCCCTGCGTCTCGAGCGCGACCTGGGCGGCGGTCCCTTCCACACGATGGACTGGAAGGAGCTCAACCACAATCTCTTCACCGCGCTGGAGGTTCAGAAGGTGATGCTCTCGCTGGTCATCGCCACGATCATTCTGGTCGCCGCGTTCAACGTGATCGCGACCCTGATCATGATCGTGCTCGAGAAGCGCCGGGAGGTCGCCATCCTCAAGGCGATGGGCGCCAAGGACAGCGCCATCCTGCAGATCTTCATGGTGCAGGGGGCCGCGATCGGCTTGGTCGGGACGTTGATCGGTCTCGTCCTGGGGGGCGGTGTGTGCGCCTACCTGACCTTCTTCGAGTTCCCGCTCGATCCCAAGGTCTACCTGATCGACCACCTGCCGATTCGCAGCAGCCCGGCCGAGTTCCTGATCACCATCCTGATCGCGCTGCTGATCTGTATCGGTGCCACGCTGATCCCGAGCTACTGGGCGGCACGGCTGTTGCCAGCGGACGGAATTCGACCACAATAGCCCCGAAGGGGGCGATGAAGCCAACGACCGTACTCGTGCTGGCGCTCGGCGTCTGCTTGGCCTGCGGCGACGATGGAAGCGACGGCGATGGCGTCGCCGGTAGCGAGGGTCGCGACTCCCTCCTGCCGGACGCCGAAAGTTGCGCCGAGCAGGTCCGCGCCTTCTTCGAGCGCGCTGCCGAGTGCCGCGACTTCGGCGACGAGGTCCTCCGGGAAGCGTTGCAGACCTGTGAGACCGGCGAGCTGCCTCCTGGCTTCATCGACGTCAATTTCCGCCCCGAGTTCCAGGCGGAGGTCGCGAGCTGCAGCGACGGGCTCTCCTGCGAGGAGTTCGTCGAGGATCAGGTCGATCACTGCTATCCGGGCGCGCTCGAAGCCCTGGCTGTGGGCCTGCTCCAGCCCGATACCATCGAGCAGTGCATCGTCAGCCGCAACAGCGAGGCCTGCGTCCAGCACCTCACCACCGGCGCGGAGACCCTCGACACCGCACCGGCCCTCTGCTTCCGTCGCTTCAGCGAGTGCGAGCCCCAGCGCAGCGAGCACGATCCCTTCTGGACCGAGGACCACTGCGCGATGATCCTCGCCCTCACGGACGAGGGCCGCGCCGAGGCCCAGGGCTGCCTCGGCCTGCCCTGCGCCGAAGCCCCTGCCTGCCTGGTCGAGCTCGGCGCGCTCAACTTCTGACGCGCGCTCACCCGAAGGCCGGCGGCACCAGACGCGGGAACCCCGCGATCCGATCGGCCACCAGCTCGAGCGTCGAGTCTCGAGCTCCACCTCGCGGCGCAGCCGCGTGACAAGCTCCTCGAGCACCCCCTCGTCGAGTCCCATACCCTTCTCCTAGCACGGTGCGCGACGGCGACACCGGGCGCCCGCTGGCTGGGCATCGGCACGGCGTCGGGGCGAGGCCGGCCTGCTTGCTCAGGTGGGGGGTCGCCGGACCCTGGGCGCGTAGCTCCCGTAGCGGTTGAAGTCCACGTCCGCGTCGGGCCAGCGCCTGCGCAGCGTCTGCGCGCAGGCCTGCGTCCAACCACAAAGCTGTGGGAGTGCGCGATGGGCCTTCGCCACGCGCGCAGCCGACTCCAGCATCGACACCAGCTGCTTCCGGCTGTCATCGTGGGTAGGCCGCTGGTCCAGCGTTCGGAATCGGCCCGCCCTCAGCACGGCGGACACGAGGCAGGCGGCGCTCAGGGCAGACCCGAAGGCTGTGTCATCCTCCGCTTCCGGGACGCCCTCTAGGAGCGCTGCGCGATACGCGTCCTCCAGCCCGGACGCGATCGGGTCCCCTACCGTGATCCAGAGCGGGCCCGGAACGTACAGGCTGGCTGCGTCCATCAGCGCGTGCCGGTAGCCGGCATCCTCGAAGTCGATCATACGGCCGTCGCAACCGGCCACCAGGAAGTTGTTGGTATGGGGATCGCCGTTGGACAGCACGACGAACGGATCGGGCCCATCGAGCGCGTCCAGCGCCTGCACCAGCTCGTGCTCGGCGCCGGTCGAAGGCTCCGCACCGATCGAGCGCATCTGATCACGCGCCTCCGTGCAGCGAGCCGTGATGTGGGCCTCGCGATCGACCGCCGGCTCGAGTTGCGCCAGCGCGCGACGTCGCCTGTCGAAGTGCTCCTCCTGGTTCCGGGTCACCGCATGCAACGTGCCGAGCGCGCGCGCAAAGGCCTGGAGCGCGTCGCGCGCCGCCAGGCTTCCGCGTTCCTTGAGCAGGGCCGACAGGGGCGTCCGCGGTGCCAGGTCTTCAAGTACCAGCAGCTCGCGCGGCAGGTCGCTGGCCAGTAGACGGGGCGAGGACGTCCACCCGAGCGCCTCCAGGAACTCCAACGCGGCCTGCTCCGTTGGAAGCTGCTGCGCATTCCCATCGCGACCCGCGCCTGTGCCGCGCCGCGCCTTCACGACCACGGTCTCCGGCCATCCTTCGCCCGTCACGCGACACCGAAATACGAACCAGGGTCGGAGGCGCTCGACATCGTCGACGGCCGCGCGCCCCGCGAGCATCGCGCTCAGGCCTGCGCGTACGTGATCCGCGTCCGGCTCGGGGGCTGAAGTACTCATGCCCGATCATACGCCACGGTGTCGCGGTGCGCCGCCCCGCCTGACTGGCGCCGGGCCGGCTACTCCCGGGTGGGGCGTGGGCTCGTTCCGCCGCGGAACCTGACGATCGAGCGTCCCCCGGGTATTCTTCGAGGTGGATGCCGGCGTCGCGCGAACCTCGCAGTCGATGGACCCGGCTCGCGCTGGTGCCCCCGGCGCTGCTGCTCGCATTGCTGGGGTTGGCGAACGCCTGGGGTGTATCGGAGCGTTCGGTGGGCATCGACTTCTATCACCTGTGGGCTGCCGCCCGCGCGCGGACGACCTCGCTGTACTCCGATGCGGCGCGTCGCGAGATCATGGCCGGCGAGCTCACGGCGCTGCGCGCAGATGCGCGGCAACCGCGTCGTGCGGCCGCTGCGCGCATGACGCAGCGCATCGACCAGGGCCGCGTCGAGACCCTCGCCACGCCGTTGCTCTTCGGGATCGTCGGCCTGCTGCCCGGCGACGACTACGAGGCCGACTTTGGCAGCTATCGGCTGTTTCACCTCGCGACGCTTGCGCTCTCGGTGGTGCTGCTGTGCCGAGCCCTTGGCTATGGGTGGGCGTCGGCGTTGCTCGGTGTGGGCTTGCTCGCCGGTCTCTTTCAGCCGTACCGCGCTGACCTCTTCGTGGGGAACGTCAGCGCGCCGACGCTCTTGATGATCGCCGTGGCCATCGGGGCTCTGCACGGACGATGGCGTCATGGCTACGCGCTGGCCGGGTTCATCCTCGGCCTGGCGGTGGTGTTCAAGCCCTACGTTGCGCTGGCCCCCGCCGCGCTCGTGCTGGCGCTGCTCGCCCAGCGGCAGACGCGACTCGCCCTGTCCACCACGCTCGCGGGTGTGCTCGGCGGTGTCAGCGGTGTGCTGACTGGCGGGTTGCTGTCGGGCGCGCTCTCGCGCTGGGCCGAGTGGCTCGAGATCGTGCCCCAGGTGCTCGCATCCACCCGCAGCGTCCAGGCCGGCAACTACGGTGTGAGCACGATCATTCGAACGCTGTGGTCGGTCGACGTCTCGGCATGGCTGCTGGTGTTGCTCCTCGCACTGCTGGTGGCGGCCCTCGTGCGCGCTGGCCGTGCGGAGGAACACCGTGCGCAGCCCGACCCGACGGTCGGCTTCCTCGCCCTGTCGGCGGGGCTGCTGGTGATGATGCTCGCCTCCCGTCTGGTGTGGTTTCACTATCTCGTGCTGGCCCTGCCGCTGCTGCTCCACGCCGCGCGGCCGCAGCATCTGGCTGACCGCGCCCAGCGCTGGAAGCCGTCGCTGGGGCTCCTGTCGCTGGGCCTGGTCAGTCCCTTCGCCCAGCCCCTGTTACCGCCCAGCATGGCCGGAGCGCTGCTCTCCGCAGCGGCGTTGCTGATCCTGCTGGCGGTCGCGGTCGTCGATCTCGCGAGCTCGCGCGCGGGCGGGGTGGCCGCCGGCGCTGCGGCCGGGTGAGCGGCCTACTGCTGAACCAGACGCCCGTCCGGGTCCACCTGCCCCGGCAGCTCCAGCCCAGCCGACATCGCCTCGATCGCGTCGAACAGCCTCGAGCGCTCACCCCGCAGCTCGGCGATGGCGCCAGAGTACCAGACGCGGCTGAAGCGAACCCGTAGCGATCGCAGCGTGTCCTGGGCCAGCTCGGCGTACACGAGCGCGACGAGCCCCCCGACGGCCGCCAGCGCCACGGTCGCAAGCGCGGCGGCCGCGGGCGAGGCGGGAAAGTTGGGGAAGTAGCGGTGCAGCTCCAGCGCCCCCGCGTGGGCGAGCCACGCCGCCGCCGCCCAGGTCAGCGGGTAGAGCACGATTGCTGCCAGCACCTTGATCGAGGCCCGGTCCTTCGTCTTGGGCGCTCCAAAGCGCGCCAGGGCCTTGATCGCAAAGTAGGGCAGCCCGCACAGCACGTATCCGAAGATCAACAGGGGAGGCAGCAGCAGGTAGGTGAGCACCACCTGCAGCACCAGCAGCGCCGGCAGCAGCGGTGCAGCGAGGGCAGGCGGCGCATCCAGCTCCTCGTCCTCGAGGCCCAGGCGCGAGAGCGCTGCGTCGTACTCCTCGACCCGTGCCAGGAGCGCCTGCGTGCCCGCCGGATCGCGCTCGCGCTGCGCGTAGTAGCCGCGCCAGACGCGCTCGTAGCCCAGCTGCCGCTCCTGCATGTCCGGTGCCCGCAAACGCGTGCCCGCGCGCGCCGCGCGCTCGGCGCGCATCAGGCGCCGGGTCCGGTGCATGGTTCGGTGCAGCTCCCAGCTCTCGGTGGCGTGGACCACGTCATGCAGCGCGTCCCGGATCGCGTCTGTCAGCGCACCGACGCGACGCCTCGCTTCCTCCTCGGGCAAGTCCTCGGGGCACTCCGCGAGATCGGGCGGCAGCGCGAGCGGGGGGTGGTAGGTCACGAGTGCCTTGGAACGGAACGCAGCCTTGTCGTCGTAGTGCAGCCCCACCGGCAAGATGACAGGCGGCGGCCGCTCGCCCGCCGATAGCTCGTGCGCGCGATAGTACAGCCGCGCGGCGCCCACCTTGAGCTCGGTCAGGTGTGGCACGTCGTGGCTCAGGCCCTCGGGGAAGAGCGCAGAGTAGGAGCCCGCCGCGATCGCGCCCGCGAGCTGGTCCAGGCTGCGGCGATTGGCCTGCCTTCTGGCGGCCTCGTCGCCACTGCTCGCGTCGCTCGCGCGGTAGATCGGCACCGTGCCGATCGCCCGCATCAACGGTCCCAGCAGCGGCCACTTGAAGAGCCCGTGGCGCGCGCCGAAGACGATCGTCCGCGGGAAGCACGCGAGCATCAGCCCGGGATCGATCAGCCCGTTGGGGTGCCACGAGACCACCAGCCCACCACGGTCCTCGGGCACGTGCTCGAGCCCCGTGACCTCAACCCGCCGGAAGAACAACTCGAGCAATCCGCGGATGAAGCGTCGCACCAGCCGGTAGGCCCGCGTCATGCCCCGAGCATACCGGATCGCGGCGCATATCCACCGGGAAGAGCTACCGCTCTAAGCGGCGCTCAGCTTCATTTGGGTGCGATTGTCGACCACCAGATTCACGACGGTGACGCTGGCGGAGTGGATGTCGTCGAGCATGTTCTGCGTGCGGCCGTTGAGAATGCCGAAGCCGAGGAGCGCCAGGATCGAGGCGAACAGTCCGAAGGCGGTGCAGGCCATCGCCTCGGAAATGCCGGCGGCGAGAATCGTCGACTTGGACGCCGCGTCCGCGCCGGCGACCCCGCTGAACGCCAAGATCAAGCCATGCACCGTCCCGAGCAGGCCCGAGAGCATCGCCATGTTCGCCATCAGACCCAGGTAGGCGGTGCGCTTCTCGAGCTTCGGGATCTCCCGCAGGGCCGCCTCGTCCATCGCGGACTGGACCTGATCGTCGGAGCGGTTGGCCTTCATCAGCCCGGCCTTCACGATGTTGGCCAGCGGTACGTTGGCCGCCGAGCACACCTTGATCGCGCGGCCGAGATCGCCCGCCAGCAAGCACTTCTGCAGCGTGCCCACGAAGACGTCGGCGTTGATCGAGGAGCGGTAGAGGAAGATGCCGCGCTCGAGGATGATCCCAACGGCGATCATCTGCCACAGCAGGATCGGATACATGCCGGGTCCCCCGGCGTCGAAGAAGTCTGCAAGTCCTGTCATGTCGCGTCTCCTGTGTGGGCTGGGCCGCCGGTCTCTCCGCGGGGTTGCTCGATGGGCTCCGCGTCGCCTCCTGAGCCGGCCGCGTTCGCGACGGCCAGCGCGCACACACCCACCAGCATCAGGGCGAGCAGGGCGATGCGCGCCCACGGCAGACGCGGGCGAAAGTCGAGCTCCTGACAGCTGAGGCTCACCGTGGGTGCGGGAAAGGGGATGATCACGGCACCGGACGCACGTGCATCACCCCCCTGGCCCCGCGCTTCGAGGGAAGCGGTCTCGGGCATGCCGGATACGACACGCACACTTGCGCAAAGGTTCCGAGGCGCCCCGGAAAACCTTCCCCATCGCCGGCCCTTTCGCGCTGACGGGGAAGGTCGCGGCCAGCTCGACCGGCCGCGGCACATGCGCGGAGAGGTGGCTGCGGCCGCAACTGGCGTTTCACGATCCGTCTGCCCGCGGCGACGTGGCCCGTTCGCCGAGCATCTCGTGGTTGGCTGCTCCCGGCGGGACCATAGGCAGCACGTGGCCGCGCGGGTCGATCGGCACGTGGATCAGGTGCGGTCCCGGCCGCTGCAGGGCGCTGCCCAGGTCCGCGCGGCTGTCGGGGCCCGGCTCGACGCGTGTCGCGCTCACGCCCAGCCCGCGGGCCACGGTCACGAAGTCCACCGCGCGCTCGAAGCGGGCGGCGCTGTGGCGTCCGGCGTAGAACAGGTCCTGCTGTTGTCGCACCAGGCCCAAGTGACGGTTGTCGAACAGCACGATCCGCACATCCAATTCGAGCTCCGCCAGGGTGGCGAGCTCGGCGATGCTCAGCAGCAGTGAGCCGTCCCCGGTCACGCAGACCACGGGTGCATCGCGAACCAGGGCCGAGCCGATCGCCGCAGGGAGACCGAAGCCCATCGTGCCCAGACCCCCGGAGGTGAGCAGCCCGCGCGGCCGTCGCACCGGCACGTGCTGGGCGACCCACATCTGGTGTTGCCCCACGTCGGTGGTCAGGGTCGCGTCGGCCGGCAGTGCGTCCGCCATCGCTCGCAGCAGGTGCACGGGTCGTCCCGTCGCCTCGTCCGCCGGGACCGGCAGTGGGTGGCGGTGGCGCAGCTCCGCGACGCGCTCGCGCCAGCGGCGCCGGGCACGCCTGGGTAGCACTGGCAGTAGCTGCCGCAGGAAGACGCCGACGTCGGCGCGCACCGCCAGCTCGGCGCGCCGCAGCTTGCCCAGCTCGCGTGCGTCGACGTCGACGTGCAGGACACGCGCCTGCGGGCAGAACTCAGCCAGCTTGCCGGTGGCGCGATCGTCGAAGCGCGCGCCCAGCACGACCAGCAGGTCTGCCTCGCGCAGGGCGCGGTTCGTGTACGGCGCCCCGTGCATTCCAAGCATGCCGAGCCAGCGTGGGTCATCCGGGTCGAGCACGCCCAGGCCCATCAGGGTCGCGGTGACCGGGAGATCCTGGCGCTCGCTCAGGGCGTAGAGCTCGCGGTGGGCCGAGCCCAGCACGAGGCCACCACCCGCCAGGACCACCGGGCGCTCCGCGGCCTCCAGGTAAGCGACCGCCTCGGCCACGGCGCCGGACAGGTCGCCTTCCCCGGCGCCGTCGTCAGCGCCGGCCCGGGCGGCATCGGGCGGCCGCGCGCAGGACTGAACCTGCACGTCCTTCGGCACATCGATCAAGACCGGACCCGGGCGTCCGGACTCGGCCAGGCGCAGTGCCGCGGGGACCTCGTGCCAGAGCTCCTCCGGCCGGCGGATCTGGACCGCACGCTTCACGATGCTGCCCACCAGCGCCGGGGTGTCCACCTCCTGAAAGGCGTCGGTGCCGAGCAGGGCGGTCGGGACCTGGCCGGTGATCGCCACCACCGGCACCGAGTCCCGGTGGGCGTCGGCGAGGGCGGTGACCAGGTTCGTGGCGCCGGGACCCGAGGTGGCGAAGCACACGCCCGCGCCCCCGCTGGTACGCGCCATGCCCTGGGCGATGAAGCCGGCTGCTTGCTCGTGGCGCACCAGCACGTGGCGCAGCCCGCTGCGCGCCAGCGCGTCGTAGAGCGGCAGGTTGGCGCCGCCCGGCATGCCCGCCACCACGCGCACGCCCGCCTTGGCCAGACACTGGACGATGATCTCTGCGCCGGACTGTTCCATGGTCACCTCTCGTGGTCGGAGGCGCGTCCCGGCGGCGGCTTTGCCCAGAAAGCCAAAAGCCCCGCCGGCGGCGCGCCAGCAGGGCCTGTCTCTCGTTGAGCCTCTTGCCTAGGGCGCGCGCCGGGTCACCACGGTTACTACCAGTACGGTGACCGCGCTCGTGACGACGTCCAGGAGGAGGCTCTGATTCTTCATCGAGCCCGCAATGTCGCACCGCCTTCCGCCTCGGTCAAGCTGGGGGAGGCGGCCGCCCGCGATGCGAGGTCGCGAGGGCGCCTTCGCCTTGCAGGGTTGCGCCGGCTCACCCGCCCGGCATTGCGGAACCGCGCGGGTGCTGCACCCGGCACCGAGAGGTGGAGGAATCCTGTGGCGCGATCCGCACCGACAGCACGCCCGGCATGGGCACGACCTTCGAGATCGAGTGGCCGGCGATCGCCAGCGACGAGCCGGTGCCAGAGCGTAGCCGACGCCTCATCAGCGGTGTCCCGGCGCGCGACGAGGAAGCCTCGGCCTTTCCCTCGGAGCGCCCGTCCGGGGCGCGGCCCCGCAAGCGGCGAGGGACGGCTGCGCCCGACCATCGTCCCCGCGGCCGCCGCCCGGCGCGCAAGCGCAAGTGACCGCGTCGGAGGCTGCGCCAGCCCGGACACCTCACCGACGCGCACGCCCTCGCACAACCGCTCGACTCCGCAGCGCCTTCGCCAGCCGATCGCTTTCGCGATCTTCGCACACATCGGTGAAGTGTCCGGGCTAGCTCGCCACCAGCGCCACCTCGGCATCGCCCGAGTCGTGAAGCGAGCGACTGACCGCCTCGAGGATCGCCCCGCGCGGCGCGAAGCGGGACGCGTCCCGCACCCACAGCACCGCGAGCCCCGTCATCGCGCGTCCGCCCTCGGCCGGGTGGCTCAGCGGTGTCGGCACGAAGTGCCCGCCGTCGGGTCCGCGCCACTGTTGTGTGGTCGCGCTGGAGTCTTCCGAGTCGATCGCAGTCGCGGTGACGGTTTCACTCACCTCGAGCTCCGCCGAGACGTACTCGGCGACCGCCGTGTCCATGCTGGGTGGCGGCTCTGCCGAGCCGACCTGCGCGACCAGCACGGGCTTGTCGTCCCGCAGCACGTAGAGGTGTCCACCGGCCGAGCCGCTCTGCTCGACCATGAAGGCGAGCGCACGCCGCGCGCGCTCGTCCGGTCCTCGGCATTCGCTGAGGACCGTCCCGAGCACGCTGGTCAGCTCCTGGGCATCCATCGTATAAGCCGTGGCCTCGGCCGCATCGCGTAGGTCCTCGGAGACGCGGACGGCGCGCCGGTCGGCCTCGCGCATCAGCCGCTGGTACTTGGCCGTCAGCACGGGGTTGCGACCCGAACGATAGAGCTGCGCGCAGCGCGCCGCGTGAATGCGGAAGCTCTCCTCGTCCTCGGCCTGGAGCGCGACGCGTGCCCGCAGCTCGTGGGCGATGCCGAGCTGGGCGCCACCGGCGCCGATCGCCTCGTGCTCGCCGATCGCCAGGTCCGCGTGCTCGGCTGCCTTCTCCAGCTCGGAGACCGCCGCGAGCGCCTGGGCGAGCGCCTGGTGCGCGTAGTAGAACATGCCCTCGAGCTCCGCCTCTTGCATGGCGGCGTGGTCCCTCCGGGCATGCTCGAGCGCCTCCTCGCCGCGTCCGAGCCCGACCAACACCTGCACGCGCGCGGCGGCGATCGGCGGCCAGGCCATGTCCTCGCCGGGCGTCACGTCGCCCAGGGCTCGTTCGAGCTCGATCAGCGCCTGGTCCAGGTCGCCCCGCAGTCGCTGGTACTGGGCGCGGGCGTAGTGCAGCATCGGCACCCAGCCCGGGTAGTCCCGCGCCATCGCCTCCATCGGTGCCAGCACCTGCCGGACACGGACCAGGTCGTCGGCGGCCGCGTGGCACAGCACCTCGGTCCAGAGGTAGGAGCCCTCGAACAGCTGCGGCGGTCGGTTGCGGATGCGCAACAGCTCCAGGTGCTGCTTGAGTTGCTCGGCTCCAACCGAGTCCCCTTGCCGGTAGGCCTGCAGTACGCGCATGCGGTGTGCGCTGGCCTCGAACAGCGGGTTGTGCTCGATCGCCTTGGCCCGGTGCGAGGCGTCGAGCCCGGCGGCCGCCTCGCGCATCCCCAGCGCGTAGATGATCGCGTCGCGCATGGCCGTGTGGTTGGAGCGCCCCAGCCCCGGCGCGGGCGCGTCCCCGAGCTTCTCCAGGATGGACGCGTAGCGCCGGGTCGCCGCCACCAGCCGGCCCGCGAGCAGGTCCAGGGTCGCCTTGCGGTTGTTCTCGACCGCGGGGATCGCGGGCGACAGGGCCGCAAAGGGCTGGAGTGAGGGCATGCGCGTGAGCAGCTGCCGATCGTAGCAGCGGCCGGCGAGCCCGATCGCCAGCACGGTCATGCGCGCCAACCGTTGAATGGCTTCGACGGGCGCGAGGGTGCGCTCGTGTTCGGGCGTGTCCTCGAAGCGCGCCTGGGCCTGCCCGAGGGCTTGAGCCAGGCGCTCCGTTTCCGGCACCTCGGCGCCGAGCGACTCCAGGATGTCCAGCCCGCTCGCGTGGCGCAGCTGCTCGGTGGCCTCCAGCAGCTCCGCGCCCGCCCAGCGCGCGGTGATGGCCGCGAAGGCCGCGATCGCCGCCACCACCTCGAAGTGCTGCAGGGCGGGCCGCCCGTCGCGGTCGCAGAAGTCCCGCAGCTGCTGGAAGGTGTCGAACCAGCTGTGCGGCAGCGACATGCCGTAGTCGTAGTAGGCAGCGGGATTGCTGACGGTGAGCTCGAGCATCGCGCGCAGGGCTGGCACCAGCTCGTCCAGCGCCTCGCCGTGCTGCCCGGCTGCCACCAGGTGCACTGCGCAGCGGATGCGGCCACCCGGATTGGGCTCGGCCAACGTGGCAAGGCGCCGATGCAGGGGCGCGGTCTGCTCCGGTGACAGCGCGTGAAGCAGAGGCGTCGTCCAGCTCGGGTGAGCGAGCCCGCAGCGTCCCTGCTCGACCGAGACGATCCCCGCGCTGACCAGCTCGTCGAGCGCCATGCTCACGCGCGCGCTGTCCTCGCTGTCGAGCAGGGCGCCGCAGCGGGTGAGCTCCAGGCCGGGCAGGGTGCTCAGAGCGAGGGCACGGCCGACCGTGCGCGCATCCTCCGACAGCCGCTCGACGCGCGCGACCAGCGCATCCTCGTGGCTGGCCGGCAGCTCGGCCAGATCGAGCGTCTCCGGCAGGACCCACACGCCCGCCCGGAAGCCCACCAGACCCCGATCCAGCAGGTGCTGTGCGAGGCGCATGGTTGCGCGCGGGTTGCCGGCGGCGACCGCGTACAGCCGGTCCGCGAGCAAGCGTACGTTGGGGACGTCGCCGAAGACCGAGATCACCAGCTCATCGGTCTGCGCGTGGCTCAGCGGTCCGAGCCTGATGGTCGCGCCGGTCTCCCGCATCAGCGCGGCGGCCCCGACGCCCTGGGATCCGCCGTTCACCGGGAACGTTGCGACCACCAGCAGGCGACGCCGGTGGGCCTCGAGGGCCAGCGATGCGACCAGCGCCGCCGACGGCTCGTCGAGTCGCTCCAGGTCGTCGATCGCCAGCATCACGCCCACATGATCGGCCACGTCGACGAAGAGCTGGTGCAGCGCCTCGGTCACTCGCGCGCGTTGCTCCTGCGGCCCATCGAAGACCGTGGGTTCCGTGTCGCCGTCGACCAGGTCGGGCGCCGCGTGGGCCAGCACCGCGCCGTGGCGCTCGAGCGCCGCCCGCCCCAGCTCGGGCGCGGCCTGCAGCAGGCGCTGCAGCAGCGCCCGCGCCGTGCTCCACTCGCCTTCCGCGGCATCGCTCGCGTCTGCGCGCAGCACCAGCGCACCCAGCAGCTTGCCCTCGAGCACGGACGCGTCGAGGAAGCGCGAGCGGCCGACGCCCGGGGCGCCCGTCACGGCCACCGCCGCGCCCCGGCCGCGCACCGCGCGCAGCGCGTGCTCGCGCAGGCGCAGCTGGGCATCGGCCCGTCCGGTGAGCACGGGAGTCTGCAGATAGGCCGACTGGACGCGCAGCCGCTCGTCGATCTGGAAGCCGCCGATCGCGCTCAGGCGCTCCATCACTTCGGCCGCGCTCGTGGGCCGCGCGATCGCGTCCTGCTGCAGCAGGGCCATCACCAGGTCGTCGAGCGCACGCGGGATCTCGACGACCAGCATCGAGGGCGGGGTTGGCTTGCTGCGCCAGACGTCCTGCAGCTCGCTGAGCTTGCGCGCCGGGTAGGCGTGGCGGCCCGTCAATGCGTAGTAGGCGGTCGCGCCCAGGGCGAAGAGATCGGTGCGCGCATCGGCGTACTGGGCGTAGACCACCTCCGGGGCGATGAACGGCGGCGTGCCGACGATCTGCTTGCACGGTCCGACCGGCATCAGGGCCCCGAGATCGAAGAGCTTGGCCTTGCCGTCGGCCGTGCAGCGGACGTTGCTCGGCGTCAGGTCGCGGTGCACCAGGCGCCGCGAGTGCAGCAGCGAGAGCGCCGAGCACACGTCGCACAGCAGCTCGCAGGTCCTCTTCCACGGGATCGGTGCCTGCGCGCGCAGGTCGTCGCCGTCGAGCAGCTCCAGCGTGTAGAAGGCGCCGTCCTCGTCGTGGCGGTAGTCGAGCGCACGCACGATGCGGGGATGGGCCAGCTGCGCCAGCGTGTGGAATTCGCGCTCGAACAGCTCCTGAGCCCGCTGCTGCGAGCGCTCGTTGCCACGAACCCGCAGCTGCTTGAGCGCCAGCAGTCGGCCGTCGCTGCGATCGCGCACCAGATGCACGACCGCTGCGCCGCCGCGCCCCAGGCGTTCGCGCGGCTCGTAGCGACTGCCGATCAGCTCTGAAGCCCCTGTCCGCTCCTCATCCATGCCCACGCGTCTTGTATGGAATCTTCACATTTTAACATACCGTTGCGGGATGCAGGAGGGCAGGCATCCGCCATCGTCCAGCCGAGTGATCGCCCTGCTCGCCGCGCTGGAGCTGGTCGCATCGGCGGCGCGCGCCGACGGCCCCTTCGTGGGCCAGTTCGAGCTCAAGACTCTGGAGTCGGAGGCGGGCTATCTCGAGCTGCAGAGCCAGAACGCGTACGCGTTTGGCCACCCCCCGCGCGGCGTGCAGGCTGGCGCCGCGGGCGACGACGGTGTCCTCTACGACCAGAACTCGGTCACGCGTCTGCGCAGCGCGCTCGAGGCCGAGCTCGGGTTCTCCCGCCGCTTCAAGGGCCGAGTGGGCCTGGAGCTCGAGGACGAGCGCATCGAGGAACCGGCGGCTCCGGCGCAAGCGGAGGAGTTCGAGGGGCTGGCGCTCACCGAGGTCGGGGCCGAGGTCATCGCGGTCCTGCTTCCGCGCGAGGGCGACGGCTTCGGTGCGGGTGTGGTGGTCGAGTACGAGCAGCCGATCCTGAGCGCGGCGGACGAGTCCAGCAAGCTGATCGTCGGACCCGTGCTTGAGGGCGGCATCGAGCGCTGGACGGCTTCCGCCATTCCGATGCTCGTGCACGCCTTCAGAGCGGACGCCGAGGCCGGTGAGCTCTCGGACAACAAGTGGGACTTCGCCTACGCCGTCCAGGTCGCATACGCGATATCGAGGCCCCTCGAGGCCTACGGCACGGTGGACCGGCTCGGCGACAGTGGGCGCCGGTCGGCGGCAGCGCGCGCCTTCGGCGACTTCGACCAGCACCGCCTCGGCCCCGTCTTCTACTACGGCATTCCGCTCTCCGGGGGGCGCGCGGGCACGGCGTCGGGCGATGCCCTGGTCGAGGAGGACGATGACGCGCAGCTGAGCTTCGGCCTGGGCCTGCTCGTGGGCCTCGGCAGCAACACCTCCCGCGCCACGCTCAAGCTGAGCCTGGAGCTCGACCTGTGACGACCGAGTCCACGTAGCACTCCGGGCCCTGAGGCCATCGTGCGAACGCACATGTGGGTGCTGGGTCCACAATCTGCGCCGCTTCGTGCCCCCGGGTCTGCTGCCCAGGCGGGTCATGGGTGTCCCCACGAGACAAAATGGCTCGAGATTGGCATCTCGAGTCAACCGCGCCCGCTTGATGTGCGAAGCTGTCGGGACAACCCTGTGAAGTGGGTGGTCTGAGTGGTGGTAGAGCGTGCAACGCGATCCTGTGCTTGTGTCCTGCTCGTGGGCCTGATGGCCTGCGCCGAGGGCATTGCCGTGGACCCCGCGCCCCTCGGAACGGCGCCCATGGCCGCCGCCATGAATGAGCCGCCGCCCTCGATGGATCAGCCGGCCGACGAGGGCGCCGCGGGCATGGCCGCGCCGGTCTTCGAGGGTGAGGCCTGCATGCAGGGTGACGAGCAGGAGTGCACCTGCGACGAGGGTGGCGTCGGCGTGCGACGCTGCGTCTTTGATCGCAACTCGCCCCTCGGCGGCAGCTTCTCGGAGTGCGAGCGCTGCATGGTGCCCATGGACGAGACCTCCATGGACGACGGTACGGGTTCCGACAGCTCGGACGACAGCCCCGACTCCGACGACAGCTCCGACTCCGGCGACAGCTCCGAATCCGGCGACAGCAGCGGGGGCTCGAGCAGCGCCCCGCCGCCACCACCCTCGGGCGGCAACACCGGCGGCGGCGATGCTTTCTGGTGCATCTTCGTTCCGGTCCCGCTTCCGGGCCTCTGTTGAGCTCGCGCGCTGCGGTGCGGGTCGTTCACCCGTCGCGGGCGCTTCGGATCAGAACAGGGCGCCCGTGTTGGGGTAGTAGTAGAGCCACATGAAGCACATCTCGTCGGCGAAGCGCGTGCCGAAGGTGACGAGGCGATCGGTGGTGTTGTTGAACTCGCAGCGCAGGCGCACGCCATCGCTGCCGGTGAAGACCAGCGGCGGCTCGTACTGGTCCATCGGCGGCTGGGCCCAGTCGAGGCTCTCGTGGAGCAGCTCGCCGTTGGCTGCCAGCGCGTCGGGCACGCGCTCGATGTAGGAGCGCACGCCGAGCTGGTGCGTGTGCGATGTCATCGCGAAGATGTGGACGGGCGCCTGGGGCGTGGCGGCTGGCAGCCCAAAGAACTCGATGGTCGCCTGCTGTCCGGGGAGCAGCGCGATGCCGGTGTTGCCGGTGAAGATCATGCCCGCCTCCACCAGCCCGTCGCGCGCGTCCTGGGGCGCCAGGATCATCTCGATGACACCCTCCACGTCGAGGGGCTCGGTGGTGTAGTTGATGTAGTGGAGCTCGAGCGTGAGGTTCTGCTGCGGGCGCAGGGTGAAGCCGACGCCCTCGGGCATGCGGAAGACCGTCTCGCGCTTCTCGGCGATCAGCAGTCGCGAGGCGTCCACGCCCGACAGTCCGATGCACGGGGTCAGCTCGGGGATGCTCACGTCCACCGGCGAGCGATCGACGATGAAGTGATGGCTGCCGTCGGAGATGTTCGCGCGCACCTCGACGATCGGCACCGCTTCCGGGTTGTCGAGCTGCTTGGTCAGGCACACCGTGGCCTCCCCGCCGGGCGGCACCTGGGGCACCACGATGTTTTCGGTCAACACGAGCGCAGGATCGATCGGTGCTTCCGCGGGCGGCATCGGCTCCAGCGGCGGCTCATCCCCTGCGGCGGCCGGCATGTCCTGCGCGGCGTCGGCAGGCATCGGCTCCATGGCCGTGGGTCCCATGTTTTCCTGCGCAGGGTCCTGCGCAATCGAATCCATGGCCACGGCCGTGGCCCCAGCGGCTCCGCCGGATGGCGCCTCTGTGCCATCGCCTGCGAGGCCAGCCGGATCGATCGGCGCTGCGCCGTCGCTGCAAGCGGCCAACCCCAGGGTCGCCGCGACCATGAAGCACCGATATTGCCTACCCATGGAAACCCTCCCGACTCGTCCTCAACCCAAGTAGGCGGGATCGCCCGGAACGGCTCGCGACAGATGCAGTCGGGCCCCTCTCGACGTGAGGAGTTGCTCGACGATCGTGATGCTCGGCGACATGGCGTCGCCTTCGGCGGTCCGGTCCCGGCGCCCGCGCTGGCCACGTTGCCCTGCGATCGGGACTACCTGGGTACCCGCCACCTGGTGCGGGCGGCGCCGCGGCTCGATGCACGGGGCTACGTCGCAGAGCATTACCCGCTGCTCGAGCTCTACCCAGCGCGCGGCGGAGGCGCGCCGTGAGCTCTTCCGTTGCCGCGCAGGGGCCTGACGCGCTTTGCCGGACGAATTGGGCCCCGGCGTGATGTGTCGGGGTTGTGTTGGGAAGCGGAAAGGATCCTCGCTGGTCTCCGAGGTAGCCGAGATCCTGGAGGTGTCATGATGCTGTTGCGGCGACTTCGACTCCCGTTCCGGGGGGCAGGCTTGGTGGTGGTGCTGGCCGCTTCCGGTTGCGCAGAGGGGACCGAGAACGCGATGGGTCCCGCCCAGGTGCCCGGTGGAATCGCGGAAGACCCGACAACGCCACCCCCGATGGACGCCGCAGGTCCGCCCATGGACAGGACCGTCGCCATGCCGGCCGCTCCGGTGGGCGACAGCGCGGGCCCCCCGATGGACGCAGCTGCGGCGCAGCCGATGGACGGTGCCGCCGGCGCGCCCGGCATGATGCCGATGCCGGGCGGCGAGATGCCGATGCCGATGGATGACGGTACCTGCTGCCCGGACGGCGACTGCCTCTGCCATGGTCCCGACCCGACCGGGCTGACCTCGAGCGAGGGGCCGTACGCCGTGGATAGCTACGACCTGGCGGGCGCCGGGTGTGTGTACTACCCGACCGACGCGGAGCCACCTTTCGCGGCGGTGACCGTGTCCGACGGCTTCGTCGGCACTGGAGGGTGCGGGTTCGCGCAGACCAGCGAGTGGGGGCCGCTCTACGCGTCGTGGGGCATCGTCGCCATGATCATCGACACCGGCGGTGGCGATCAGCCCCCCACACGCGGGAGCAAGCTGGGCGCGGGCGTGGAGGCCTTCAAGGCCGAGAACGAGAACAGCAGCAGCCCGCTCTACCAGAAGCTCGCAGGCCGCTACGGCACGTCTGGCTTCTCGATGGGCGGAGGCGGCACGACCTACGCCTCGGAAGACGACCCGAGCCTGCTCACCAGCGTCGCTATCATGCCCTGGGGGCCGACCCGCGGCTCGGTGACCGTCCCCACGCTCGTGATCTGCGGCGCCAGCGACGGCATCGCGTCCTGCGGGAGCCACGGCACTCCGTACTACGGTCGTCTGGATGGCAGCGTGTCGAAGATGCGCGTCACGGTGTCCGGGGGGCACAACGGCCAGCCATCGGCGGGGCGGGGCGTGTCCGGCGAGTACGGGCTGGCCTTCCAGAAGGCGTTCCTCGAGGGTGACGAGCGCTGGCGCCCGCTGCTGGTGTCCGGCGACGCCGATGAGACGAACATCCAATGAGCGTGCAACATCGGCCAAGCGGCGGCGTCCTGCTCGGCGCGCTCGGCTGCCTGCTGTCCACCGCGGCGGCGTGCAGCAGCACGGACTCCGGCCAGGACAACAACGGGATCGTGCAGCTCCCCACGAGCCCCGGACAACAGCCGCCAGCAAGCGACCAGCCCGCTGCGCCGGCCGCGATGGAGCCCACCGATATTGCGGTCGACGACGGACCGCCAGCGGCAGCCGATCCTGCCGGCATGTCGGACGGTGGCGACGCAGCGACCGTCGACGCCGGCACGGACTCGCAGGTGGCGGCGCCATGCGCCGAGAACGAGCAGGCGAATCCCGCCGATGCCGACCCCTGCACCGCGCCGCTTCGACCCGGCGAGGATCGGCTGTGCGAGTTCGAGTACGGTGGTGAGACGCGCAAGTTCTATCTCTATGCGCCGCCGAGCTACGACGCGTGCGCTCCGGCCGCCCTGGTGGTCGATTGCCACGGCGCCAGCGAGTCGGCGGAGGTCCACATCGGCGTGGATCGCTTCAGCGCGGATGCGCCGCTCGGCTACGGCTCCTCCTGGCGACTGGCCGTGCAGGGCGACAACGCGATCGTGGTCACACCGGAAGGCATCGGCCTGCGCTGGAGCCGCACCAGTGACCCCGACTTTCTCAACACGGTCACCGACATGGTCGAGGAGGTCGCGCAGGTCGACCCGGAGAAGCGCTACATCACCGGCATCTCGATGGGCGGCATGATCACGGTCGAGACCGGCTGCGCGGACACGAACCGCTGGCGCGGGATGTCGACGGTCGCGATGCTCTCCAACACCTGCAGCAGCATCGACCGGCCCCAGCCCTACATCGGCTTTCACGCAACCGGCGACGCGCTGACGTCGTACTCCGACTCGCAGGACCTCGCCGAGGTCATGGCCGGCCACAACGGCTGCACCAGCGGCCCCGAGACGGTCGAGTATGGTGGTCCCAATTCGTCGCCGGACGTGGCCTGCTTCGCGGAGCCCTACGGGCTCGGATCGCCCGACGCGCCCGACCCCTTCGCGATCCCCCTGTCGGCCTGCCCCGCCGACCGGCCGGTGTCGAGCTGCCAGGTCTGGTCGGACTGCGATGACGGCGTCGAGGTCCGCTTCTGTACGGTGGCGGCTGACACCCAGGAGCTCGGCGGCCACCTGCTCTATCGCAACGACACGAGCCTGGCCCTCGGGCCGCTCTCCTGGCAGTTCTTCAAGCGCTTCTGGAACTGAACACGAAGGCAACTCCCATGACGACCGCGACCCCGACCGATGCACGCAACGCCGACCGACCCCCGAGCTACGTCGAGGTGGAGACCTCGCATGGCAGACTCCGGGGCCGCGCCTCGGATGGCATTCACGTGTTCAAGGGCATTCCCTACGGGGCGAGCACCGCGGGGGACAACCGCTTCATGCCGCCGCGGCCGGCCGCGCCCTGGAGCGGCACGCGCGACGCGCTCGAGTTCGGGCAGGTGGCGCATGCTTGTCCCAGCCGACCGGGAACACGACCGAGTACGGACGCCTGATCGGCTGGGACAAGCATCCTGGGGGCATGGGCGAGGACTGCCTGGTGCTCAACGTCTGGACGCCCGGTGTCGACGACGGGCGCAAGCGCGCCGTCATGCTCTCGATCCATGGCGGTGGCTTCGTCAGCGGCTCGGGCTCGACTCCGGGCTACAACGGCAAGCCGCTGGCGAAGCTTGGCGACGTCGTCGTGGTGACGGTCAACCATCGCCTCGGCGCCCTCGGCTACCTGCACCTCGGTGACCTCGGCCCCGAGCGCTTCGCCCACTCGGGAACGGCCGGCATGCTGGATCTGGTCGCGGCCCTGCGCTGGGTCCAGGACAACATCGCGCGCTTCGGTGGCGACCCCGAGCGCGTGATGGTCTTCGGCCAGTCGGGCGGCGGCGCCAAGACCAGCACGCTCATGGCCATGCCGTCGGCGCAGGGCCTGTTCCACCGCGCTGCGGTTCAGAGCGGCTCGGCGCTGCGGCTCACGCCGCGCGATCGCGCGACCGAGCTGGCCAGGCGCCTGCTGGCGCACCTCGGCCTGGACGCGGGGCGTCTGAACGAGCTGCAGAGGGTGCCCTACGAGGAGATCCTCGGCGCGCAGGCGTCGATCGCGGCGCAGCAGCCGATGGCAGGCTTCGCTCCCGTCGTCGACGGCGAGGCCATCCCGCGCCATCCCTTCGACCCGACGGCACCGGAGGTCTCCGCGGACGTGCCGCTGATCATCGGCTCGACCCTCGACGACGCCGCCATGGGCGGTGGCTTCGACATCGACGATGCCGCCATCCTCACGTCACTGCGGAAGCGCTACGGCGACGATGCCGAACGCATCGTGGGCATGTATCGCCGGCACTATCCCGAGGCCAGCTCCTTCCTGCTCCAGGCGCGGATGCGAACCGATCGCCGCGTGCGGCGGGCTGCCCGGACCCAGGCCGAGCGCAAGGCCGCCCTCGGCAAGGCGCCGGCCTACCTCTACCTGTGGAAGTGGCCCTCGCCCGCCATGGGCGGCAAGTTCGGCGCCGTGCACGGCGTCGACGTCGGCATGGCGTTCAACAACGCGCGCGGCGCCATGGGCGGCGATACCGACGAGGCGCGCGCGCTCGCCCTGCAGTTCGCCTCGGCCTGGGTGGCCTTCGCCAAGACCGGCGATCCCAACACCGCCGAGATCCCGGAGTGGCCGGCCTACGACACCACGACCCGGCCCACCATGATCTTCGACAGCGAGGTGACCCTGAAGAACGACCCGCTGGTCGAGCTGCGAACGCTGTGGGACCAGCTCCACGGCGCGGCCACGACGTAGGCGCCCCGCGAGCTACGCAGACGACCTCATCGCGCTTCGCGATGGATGAAGGGGACCAGCAGGGCGCTGTCGTGCTCGCCGCCCAGGTGCAGCGTATGGGTGCCGTCGTTGCAGAGCTCGCGGTGGTGCAGCATGGCGTTGCTGTAGATGTCGGCGCCGCCCACGACGAGCCGCAGGCTCTCGCCGGCCTCGAAGGAGGTGCTCGACGGCAGAATCTCGATCTCCACGGGCACGACCTGACCGGGCTCGATCAGCTGGACGCGGTCGTGGGACAGCACCGGCTGGAACGGGCGCGAGCGTGCCTCGTCGAGCGCGCGGTGGGAGACCCGAAGCCAGCCGAGTGAGACCGGCCCGGCGGGATCGTTCTCACGCGCCTCGAAGCAGACCTCCTCGCCCGTGCCGTCGAGCTTCTTGATCGCGACGAAGAGGTCCATGTCGTCGCCGCGGTCCGTGGACACCCACAGCTTCAGCCGCATGTACCCGCTCAGCTCGCCGGCGGAGTCGAAGCGGTAGTCGAAGCAGACATTGTCGCCCGCCTTGCCGTCGTAGCGGACCGTGGCCTGCTCGGGGGCCTGGTCTTCGCCCAGCGCGCCGTCCGCGCGCAGGTACAGCTCGCGGTAGTCCGTATCTGGGATCGGCCAGTCGGCCTCCTCGCGGACCGCGTGCTCGTCGACCGTGCGGCCGACTTCGAGCCGCACGCGCGGCCGCTGCCGCATGCCGTTGTCCTCGCCCTTGAGGAAGCAGTCCAGGAAGGCCCGCTGGTAGGCCAGGGCTTCCTCCTCGTAGTACACGGTCCACTTGCCCCGCCCGTGGGTGTAGAGCCACTTGTCCTGTGAGCCGATGCGCTCGAACGCGTCGAAGCAGCCCTTGCTGTGCAGGCCCTGGTCCGAGAAGCTGCCGCAGATCAGCGTGGGCACGCGGATCGCCGAGAGGTCGGCCACGTTGGCCGGGACGTCCGAGATCACCGGCGTGCGGCTCGGGCCCCTCTTCTCCGCTGCCTTGGCGCCGGCCATCGCCCTCGACCAGCCGCGAAAGAACGCGGTCTCGGGCACGCCGCCGTGGAACATGATGTTGCGGTAGGAGTCGGAGGCGCCCTCCCACGGCACGATCGCCGCCAGGTGTGGCGGGTTGAGTGCCGCCGCGTACCACTGGCAGATCGCGAGGTAGGAGACGCCGTGCAGGGCCACCTTGCCGCTGCTCCAGGGCTGGGTGCCGGCCCACTCGATGATCTCGCCGTAGTCGTTGATCTCCGTGCGGCTGAAGACGCGGCGCTTGCCCTCGGACTTGAAGCAGCCGCGCAGGTCCACGTGGACCACCGCGTAGCCGTTGGGCACCCAGTAGGCCGGGTCGGGCGCCTCGAAGGGCGTGCACTCCGACACCCGATAGCGCCCCATGCCCAGGCCGATGTCCTCGCGGCGTTTGAGCGTGGCGTCCCTCGTCTTGCCCGGGTTGGCGTCCTTGCCGTAGGGCGTGAGCGCGAGCAGCACGGGCAGGGGCGCCGCGGCTCCCTCGGGTCGGAAGACGTTGGCCGACAGCCGGGTCTCGTCCGGCATCGTCAGGCCCACGTCGCGCTCGACCGCGATTCCGGCGGGAAGGGGGAAGACTTCGACCTCGTTCTCGGGTCGGCGAGGGCTTGAGGCTGTGGACACGGCGGCACCTCCGGAGAGTCTGGTGCCCCGGATGTATACGTTTACACTCTGCTCTGCAAGCACAGCCTCGAGGACGCCGCACCAGCTCAGGCCACCGGCGCTCTGCCCGTCGTGGCCCGCGGCACCCACGTGCCGATCTCGACCGCCACGCGCTTGGCCGGAGCGGCGCCTGCGAGCCAGCTCAGCATGGCCATGCCCACGGCGCCGCCGAGCCGGTGCGGATCCACCAGGAGATGGGACAGCACGCGCTCGCCCGCGAGCCCGCCGGAGCCCGTGCCGACGCCCACGATGCTGACCTCATCGGGCACGCGCATCCCGCGCGCGTCGCACGCTGCGAGCAGTGCCTGCGCGTCCGCGCTCAGGGCGATCAACGCCGTGGGTGCGTCGGGTCTCGCCATCGGGCCGCGCACGAGCTCGCCCATGTTGCCGCCGTCCTCGCAGCCGAGCGACTCGACGCGGATGTCGTGCGCTGCCAGCGCGCGGCCGATGCGCGCGAGGAAGGTCGAGCTCGCGCCGCGCTGGACGAGCCCGACCACCCCGTGACCCAGCTCGCGCAGCCGCAGAGCGAGGGTGTCGGCGGCTTCGCCGATGGACGGTGAAACCAGAGGCATTTCCGAGAATGCGCCGGCGCCCGTGATCGCGGCGACCACGGGAATGGCCGCCGCATGGTAGCGCGCCAGGATCTCGCTCTGACCACGCGCCTGGACGCAGAAGAGGGCGTCCACCCGGCGCTCGAGCAGGCGGCGCAAGAGTCGGTCGAAGCGCCTCGTGTCGCCGCGCGCCGTCGAGACGAGCAGGGAGTAGCCCGCGTCCTCGATCGTCTCGCTGAGCGCGTCCAGCAGCTCGACGCCCATCGTGCTGTGCAGGTCGAAGAAGACCAACCCCATCGTGTGGCTGCGCTCGCTCCGCAGGGCGCGCGCCGCGAGGTTGGCGACATAGCCCACCTCCTGGGCTGCCTTCTGCACTCGCTCCATGCTCTTTGCAGAGACCGGCAGGCCGTTGAGCGCGCGCGAAACCGTCGCGATCGACACGCCCGCGCGGGCCGCCACGTCGTGCAGCGTGGCCTTGCTCTCGGTGGTTCGCGAGCTCATGGGCGTGCTCCATCCTGCGCCGGTCTCGGCCGCGCCTGGACTGTAAACGTTTGTGTTGTCCGGTGCATCCAGCCGCCGAACCCACGCAGGTGGTCTTCAGCGCGCTGGGGAGCTGCTCGAGGGGCATCGCACATCGATCGGATCTTGTTGGCTTTCGGTTTGGATTGCTCGGGGCGGGGGCGGATAGCGTGCTCGACCGTGGGTTGATCGCGAGCTGGGGTGGACATGCGTGGAGGTGATCATGACGCAGCAGGTGGCAGTTCGAGCGGCCCTCGTGGTCGGTACATGGGCCCTTTGGGGTTGCGGTCCAGACAACGCGGAGCCGCGCGATCGGGCGGCTGACCAGGAGCCCACGGTATCGATTCCGGTCGCCATGCCGATGGCCGGCAACGCGGCGCCTGTCGCGCCGCCCCCGACGATGATGCCGGCCACAGCCCCGGCGCCAACGGACGGCGCAACCGATGTCCCGGGCATGTCGGAGCTTCCCCCCGACGGCATGGACGGTCCCCCTGTCACGACCGATCCGCTGCCTCCCGATCCCGGTCCGACGGACGGCTTGCAGCCCATGATTCCCGCGGTCAACGGCGCCTGCCCCGACTTCCAGGATGGCTCGACGATCAGCGTTGCGGGCCATGACGGTGTGCTAATCATGTCCGGCCCCGCCGGCATGGGCGGCCCGCTGCTCTTCTATTGGCACGGCACGGGCTCCAGCTCCCGGGAGGCGACCCGCACGCTGCCCGCTTCGGTTCGCAACGACATCACCTCCCAGGGCGGAATCATCGCGTCCTTCAACGGGCGCGACTCGTCCGGCACCGAAGGCGACTGCTCGGGCACCGGCGCCCACAACATGGCGGACTTCGCGGCGGCCGATCAGATCGTCGCCTGCGCGGTCGAGAACCACGGCATCGATCCGCGCCGCATCTACTCGACCGGGTGCAGCGCCGGCGGGCTGCAGACGGGCTGCATGGCCCGCCAGCGCTCCGAGTACATCGCGGCGGTAGCCCCAAACTCCGGCGGCGGCCTGGGGCGCGGCGGCTTCACGAGCTACGCGCCGGCGACCTTCACCATGCATGGGGGCTCGGGCGACAACGTGATCATCAACTTCGGTGACTCCAGCCGCAGCTTCGGAGCGGCCATTCAGGCGGGCGGCGGCTTCTGGATCGACTGCAACCACATGCGTGGCCACTGCGGAGCCCCGAGCGACCTCTACTCAGCCGCCTGGGAGTTCCTCAAGGCACACCCCTACGGCACGCAGCCTTCCCCCTACGAGGCGGGGCTGCCGGCGGACGTGCCCAGCTACTGCGAAACCCCATGACGTTTCATTTGACGGAGAGGGAACCGTCGAGGTTCGCCGGGCGCGCCCGGAGGGTCACACCGGAGGCGTAGCCGGCTTTCGGTTCATAGGCCTCTGGCGTGCGCCTTCGCCTCCTTCTCGAGCCCGAGAGCGTTGGGGAGCGCGACACTCGCGGGTGCTAGGGGGAGCGCGAAGACGCCGACCGCTCCCCATCGAAATGCCATGCGCATGACTTGGGCTGAGTCTACGCAGGTCGCCTGGAGCACCACCTCCACACGCGGTGAACGCGCGGGCACCTGCACGCGTGGGGACGTGGCGCGATCCGTACGCGGGCAGCCCCAGCTTGTCGACGGCGGTGATGTCTCCGCCTGGCTGCAATGGGATGGGCTCGAGATCGTCACCAAACTCGAACAGGATTCCGACATCCGCCCGAGTGCGTGTGCGCCGGGGCTATGGGCTCGCGGCGGGGCGGGAGCGCTGGTCGATGGTGGTGCGCCAGCTCTGGGCATATTCGCGCGGTGCGATGTGAAACGCCCGCCGAAACGCCGTGGAGAAGTGGCTCTGGCTGGAGAAGCCCAGCTCGTACGCGATCTCGGCCAGGCCGCGACGCGTGCATCGCATCAGGCGCGCGGCCTCTCCTAGACGCAACGCCAGGACGTATTGGTAGGGTGTCGTACGGAAGGCGCGCTTGAACGCCTTCGAGAAGCTGCGCGGTGGCAGACCAACCACACCGGCGAGGTCGCCGTGGGTGACTGCGCGGTCGAGGTGCGCCAGCACGTACTCCCGCAGGCGCCGGCACATCGCCGCGCTGAGCTCGGTGCGCGACGCCGGGTCACCGCTCGCGGGTGCAGCATCCAGCAGGTTGGAGACCAGCCTGAAGGATGCGTCTTCGACGTCGAGTGGGTCGGGCGCGTGCATCTGCCGCGAGCGTCGCAGCAACGCCGTCACGTCCCGGAAGAGCTGGTGCTTCTGCTCCGCGCCGAACGCGGGTGGCCATGGTGGCCGGTAGTCGCCGAGGGCGGCCCAGAGCCAGCCGGGCGAGAGGTCCACCGCTGCGACCTCCGCCTGGCCGCGGCAGCGCAAGACCCGCGTGAGCTCGTCGCCGGAGACGACCGTCACGTCGCCCGCCCGCGCGACCCGTACCACGTCGCGACCTCGGCCACGGGCCACGACCTCGACCTGCCCCTGCAGGTACACCATCACGCCGACCGCGCCGCGTAGCGGACCGACCTCGGCCTCACCCTCCCAGTCGCGCATCGGAAGCACCTCGATCGGTACACCCGGCCAGTCTCCGGTACTCCGCCTCGAGGCCCTCGGCTCGGAGGGCGCAAAGCGCAAGGGGCGCACTCTGCCCGAGGCCTGCATCAGGATGCGCTCGGCCACATGGCAACCATGCGCGTAGCGCACGATGTGGGCAAGGTGTCAGGGGGCCGCGGCCCCCCGGGTGCAGGGCGCGGGGCGGGGGGGGCCCGTGGGGGTTGGGCCCAGCGCGGCGGGGGGCTGGCGGGGGGGGGGGGGGGGCCGGGGGG
>JAPPOT010000587.1:0-3711 GCA_028817855.1 Myxococcales bacterium | reverse complement strand
CCACCGCGCACGGGCCGCCCGCTCCCCGCGGCCTGCACCAGGATGCGCTCGGCCCCCCGGCAACCATGCGCGACGCGCACGACGTGGCCAAGGGGTCCGGGGGCCGCGGCCCCCCGGACCCGGGAGGCCGCGGCGCTACGCGACCGAGGAGAGACCCCACGGGACGCGCCCGTCCCGGTGGATGAGTCGACCGGTCCCCAGGCCAGAATCTGAAAGACCTCCACGCCCCCCCTGTGGCTCAACTCGAGCCACTGGCACCGGTCCCATGGCGCGCATTTCCGTGGGCCCCGGGAGCGAGCCAGTGGAGGGCAGTGGTATGCGAAGAGGTCTCTCGTGTGTCGTGATCGGGTTGATGCTCGGTTGCTCGGACGGCGACGCGGCTCCGGTCTCGGGCCCCGGCTTGCAGCCTGGGCAGGGCGATCCCCCCGCCGCGACGCCAGGCAGTCAGGGCACACCGATGTCGATGACGCCCACCGACATGCCGAGCCAGACGCCCGCCGAGCCGGGGCCCGCGATGGATGGGCTTCCGGAGGTCCAGCCGAACCCCGGCCCCGGCGGTGATGCGGACCCGGGAGACGACGGTACGGCGGGAAGCCCGGCCGGCGATGGCGACGGCGATGCGACCCAGGACCCGGTCGTCGAGCCACCGCAGACCTGCGATGCCGGGCTCACCGGCCAGGCGGGTCGCGAGACGGTGCGCATGGACCACGACGGCGTCTCGCGCAACTACATCCTGCATGTGCCAGACAGCTATGATCCGACGTCACCCACGCCGTTGGTGCTGTACTTCCACCCGCTGCTGACCAGCGCGACGACGGCATCCAGCAGCTCGGGCTTCCGCGAGCTCGCGGATCGCGAGGGCTTCATCGTCGCCTTCCCCGACAGTGCCCAGAGCGCCGCCTGGAACGTGGGCGGCATCTGCTGCACGAGCTCGCCCGACATCGACGACGTGGGCTTCGCGCGCGCCATCGTCGACGAGATTCGCTCGAGCTACTGCGTCGACAACAAGCGCATCTACGCGAGCGGGTTCTCGATGGGTGGAGGCATGACGCATCATCTCGGCTGCGAGGCGGCAGACGTCTTCGCGGCGATCGCGCCGGGTGCGTTCGATCTCTTCGAGGAGAGTCCGTGTGCCCCCGCGCGCCCGCTCACTGTGATCGCCTTTCGCGGCACCGCCGACGCCATCGTGCCCTACGACGGGGGCCTGCACACGAGCGCGCCCAATGGCTTCCGCGGCAACCACACCTTCGAGGGGGCCGAGGACTCCTTCGCCCGCTGGGCCGAGATCAACGGCTGCACCGGCCAGCCGGTCGACCAAGGTGGCGGCTGCCAGACGCACACCGAGTGCACCGACGGCGTGGAGGTCACCCTCTGCACGGCGGTCGGCGGCGGGCACAGCTGGCCCGACGCCGACCGCGCCTGGGAAACGCTCAGCCGCTTCGTGATGCCGTAGCCATGCTACAGCGCCGCGAAGGCGGGCGGTCACCGCCTCCTGGTGGAGGTGCACTACGCCAGCTGTGAAGCCAACCCAATCCCCGATCGCTCCGGCATCGAGGTCTGCAGCACCCTGGCCTGCTCTCGCCGAGAACGTGGGCGGCGTCGCCGCTCAGCAGTCGCCCTCGCCGACCAGGCAGCTCAGATACTCCTCGATGTTCGTGTAGCCGTCGTCGTCGTCGTCCCCAGCGTCATCGGCGGCGCTGGGGTCGAGGCCGCGCGCCGCTTCCCAATCATCGGGCATGCCATCCCGATCCGAGTCCGGAGGCGGCGTTCCACCCGCCACGGATCCCACGTTGCCCGCGATGCCGTTGTCGTCCTCGGTGTTGAGGATCTCGCCCTCGGTGCCGTAGGAGAGCACCTGACTGATCAGCAACTCGTCGACCTCGTCTCGGACGATGGAGGCGCCGACGTGGTCGATCACGTGCTGGAGCGCATCCAGAGCGGAGAGCTTGTCCGTGACTCCGGCCGGATGGTCGAAGGGCGTGCTCTCCACGGTCGCCGTCTTGTAGTCGGTGAGCAGAATTCCGTCGAGCACGCCGTTCTTGTTCGAGTCGACCCAGTTGTCGTCCGCGTAGACGTGGAACTCCGGCGTCGTTCCGGTGATGTGCGAGTCGGCGTTGCTGGACGGTCCGTAGATGAAGTAGTTGCCGACCAGGTTGCACTCCGACAGCCCGGTGGTGTCCCCCATGATGTAGCCGTGCTCCGCCCAATTGTAGAGCACGCTGTTGATGAACTCGTGCGTGCCGCGAGCCTTGGGGTTGCGGGTCTTGTTGTCGATGTAGAGCGAGCGAATCATCGACCACTTGCCGCTTTGCATGAGTCCGCCGGTGGAGTGGTTGGTGTTGTTGATGCCCTGCGCGATGATGCTGTCTTGAAAGGTCAGGTTGTCGATGCCGGAACCATTGACGTCCAGCGTGCCGTCGCGGCCCCAGGAGATCGAGACGTGGTCGAAGATGTAGTCCTGGTTGGCGGAGATCGCGACCGCGTCCTTTTCGCTGTCGCCGTCCTTACCCATGCGGATGCGGATATAGCGAATGATGTTGTTGCCCGACTCGTCGTTGAAGGCGAGGCCGTTGCCATAGATCGTGATGCCGCCACCCGGCGCGGTTTGGCCGGCGACGTAAATGCTTTCTTGGACCACGATGCGCGTCGAGATGTGGATCACCCCGCCCACGTCGAACACCACGATGCGGTCGGGCTGACTCACGGCGTCCCGAAACGAGCCCGGTCCCGCATCATCCAGGTTCGTCACGTGGACGACCTCACCCAGGCGACCCCCCGAGGTCATCCGCCCAAATCCCTCGGCGCACGGAAATGCGAGTGGCGGACTGCCCCGCTCCTGCCCGCATGCCAGGCCCGTCCCTGGGTCCGCGCCAACCGGCGTGTCCGCGCCGTCGCCAGGTCCAGGGGCACCACCGCTCCCGGAGGCTCCGCCCGCGCCGCCGGCTCCAGCGCCGGGACGGACTCCCTCGCCTCCGGAGGCCCCGCCCGCGCCCGTGGATCCACCGGTGTCCTCGGGCACCTCCGCCGCCGGTCCAGGGTCGACCGCGGCCGGGGGCTCTGCGGCCATGTCGACGGGGGCTTCCTCGACATCGGTCGGCGAGCTGGAACACGCCACGGCAAGCGCCGCCCAGAGCAACGGCGTGGCCACCGCCCGACAGCGCGCCGAAGCGCAGCCGGGTCCCTTCCTATCGAATGACAGCGACACTTGCTTCACCCACCAGACTGATCGGTAGCACAAGACGCGCAATACATCGCCCGTTGCGTGGTCACCGCGAGCAAGAAGTCGCACGATGCCATGCAAGAGACATGGGTGATGTCTGGAGGAGTCAGCTCGCCTGCACCAATCTCGGTCCGGCGACAGGCGCTACTCGATCGGCGGCACGGATTCGCTGTTCGAATGACCGGGCAGCTCTACACCACGGCGATGTTGGACACCGGCGCGGCCATCGAGGACATCGTCGCCACCGGGGCTGGACCTGGCCGCCGGATGGATGGCAAGCAGGCGCCATGACGCGTTTGCAGGGAAAGTCGCGGGCGGAGCTGGCGGAGTTCGAGCCGCTCTTCCAGCTAGTCGAGCGATCCATGGGGTTTCTGCCCAACAGCATGTTGGCGATGGCCAACTGGCCGGAGCTGCTGCAGGCCTTCTCCGGGTTGGGTGGGGTCGTGTTGATTGGCGGCGAGCTCGATCCCGGCCTCAAGCAGCTCATCGCC
>JAPPOT010000145.1 GCA_028817855.1 Myxococcales bacterium | reverse complement strand
CGACCCTTCCCCCCGTCCGGCGAAGCCGGCCGGGTCCCCCCTACCCGGGAGGTCGTCGCTGCGCTCCTCCGGGCCCCTCATGAGGAGTCCTCCCGGGTTTCGGTGATCGTGCCGCTGTCGCAGTCAATCGCGTAGCGGACGGTTGGGACCTTGGTGCCGTCGGGTGCGACGCAGGTGCGCTCCAGGGTCACGTCCCGGTTGTCCTCGGCCTCGCAGCGGGCGCGCAGGAACTTGTCCGAGACGGCGGGGCGCCCGCGTTTGAGCAGTTTGATCCAGGCTACGTGCAGCGCGCGCTGCATGTGGACCGGTACGGCGAAGTTCCGGTCGCGGCGGGTCTCGGTCACGTCCACCGTGCAGCGGTGCTGGCGCACGGTAGAGAACATGCGCCAGGCGAAGCGCTCGTCCATGGTGCGGTCGCTCAGGTAGTAGTGCGCCGGCATGGCCAGCGAGTAGAGCAGGAAGAGCCCGATGAAGAGGTTGGCGGGTCCGCGGCGCGGCGCCTCGGATGGTGCGGGGGCCTCGGGCGTGTGCGGCGACGCCTGCGGAGTGACCTCGGGCGCGGGTGTATCGGCCGCGCCCGATCGCGCCGCGGCCGACCCCCCCTTGCGCTTCTTCTTGCGCTTCTTGGCCATCCAGGGCGTCTCCTATCATGAACGGCGGCGCTTGTGCCTTGGAGCTGCGCAAGGCAGGGTTCGGCGTCATGGCACTCGCGTACTCCAAGGGCATGGCGCTGGGCACGCCCGCGCCTCCGTTCTCCTTGTCCGGCATCGACGGGCAGACCCACTCGCTCGAGTCCTTCGCCGACAGCGAGGTGCTCGTGGTGGTCTTCACCTGCAACCACTGCCCCTACGCGAAAGCCGTGGAGAGCCGGCTGGTCGAGCTCCAGCGCGACTACCAGGACCGCGGTGTCGCGCTGGTGGCGATCAACCCCAACGACGCGGTGGCCTACCCCGACGACTCCATGGAGGCGATGAAGGTCCGGGCCGAGCAGCGGGGCTTCAACTTCCCGTACCTGCGCGATGACAGCCAGGAGGTGGCGAGGGCTTACGACGCCGCCTGCACCCCGGACATCTTCGTCTTCGATGGCGACCGCAGGCTGGCCTACAACGGCCGCCTCGACGACAACTGGAAGGAACCCGCCGCCGTCCAGCGCCAGGACCTCAGACTGGTCCTCGATGCCCTGCTGGCCGGAAAATCACATGATTTCGAGGCTGTCCCGTCCATGGGCTGCTCGATCAAGTGGTCATGAAATCGGTCGAGGTTCGCCCAGGAGCGGCTACGTCCTCGCCGAAATCCTCGACGTAGCGCTGCGACGCCTCCGGTTTCGGCTCCGGGCGCGCTCGCTCCTGAACAAACCTCGACCGATTTCGAGCTGTGCCGGACGACGAGGAACTCGGTGGCGCCGCAATCGGGAGCTTGCCTTCCGGGCGTAGCTGGTTAATCTCCCCGAACTTCTGGTGCATGTAGCTCAGTGGTAGAGCACTGGATTGTGGTTCCGGTGGTCGGGGGTTCAATTCCCCTCATGCACCCCACGGGCCCCCCGCCTGACAGCACGGGGAGCCGACGAGCAGTCGCTGTCATGCGCCCGTAGCTCAGCTGGATAGAGCGTCGGACTTCGGATCCGAATGTCGGGAGTTCGAATCTCTCCGGGCGTGCCCTGATTCCGCAGACTTAGAAGAAATAATCCGATGATTCGTCCCCGCGCCCTTGGTGTCGTCGGACGATTCAGCGGGAGCGAGTGCTTTCGGTAGTGCGGCGAAGGGCTCGCCCACGTCCGCACCGACTACTTCGGCCGCGCGGACGTAGCCCATCGTCGTGTCGATGTTGGAGTGCCCGGCGCGCTGCATCATGGTCATTGGTGCAACCCCGTCGAGTGCCAGCCAGGTGATGCCCGTCGCGCGCAAGTCGTAGAACGTGATGCGCTTGGACGTGGGCGTGTCTTCGTGCAACTCGGCGCGCGTCACCTTGGCATCGGTCAGGTGCAGCCGCACCGGGTGCGCGAGCTGCTCGGGCAATCCGTGGGCCGCATCGGCCGCCACCCGCTTGTGCTCGGACTTGCGGGGCCGCCTGGACCCTTCCTTGCGCCCGATGATTTCGATCTCGCGGATGACCCTGCCCTCCCAACCGTGCCGCTCGCCCATCACCTGGAGCAGCGGGCGCAGCGCCAGCGGGATGGGCACCTTGCGCCCGCCCTTGGTCTTGGGGTGCCGCACCTCGCCGGTCTTGAGGTCCACGGCTTGGGCGACGCTCACGAAGCCATGCGCCAGGTCCACGTGCCGCCATTCCAAAGCGGCCAGCTCGCCCGGGCGCAGGTACAGGTACGCAGCGCAGGCGTACAGCTCGCGCCAGCACAGCGGCACGGCTTCGCACGCGAGCAACTTCGCCAGCTCAGTGGGGAAGAGCCACTGCTTCACCTTCATCGCTCCGCGGTCGGGCGGTGCCACGTCCTGGGCGGGGTTGTTCGCGAGCACGCGCAACGCGCGCACCTTGGAGTGCTTCGCGTCGCGGAACATCTTGGACACCAGCGCCCACGCCTGCCGTCCCGTCTGCCACGAGTAGGTGCCAGCACGGATCTTGTGGTCGATGCCTTCAACGAAGTCCTGCAAGTGCTCGGCGCGTACCTTGGTCATCGGCCGGTGCCCGAGCACGGGCTCAACGTGCGTGCGAAAGCGGCTCTGGTCGTTGTGCGGGCTGGCGATGCCCTTCGCTTTGCGGTCGGCCGCCCAGCGCTCGAAATACTCGGCTACCGTCTCGGCAGTCGTCGGCACCTTGCGCACGTCCACCTTGCGCTTGAGGTCTGCCTTCGTGAGCCCCGCATCGCGCACCTTCTCGCTCAACTCGGCGATCTGCG
>JAPPOT010000254.1:10469-13581 GCA_028817855.1 Myxococcales bacterium | reverse complement strand
GGTCTCGGGTTGGGGCTAGTAGCCGGACGCGGGCTCAAGCTCGGGTTCGGGCCGGATGGGGCGCAGGCGGACGCGGGCGCGGGCTCGGGTTCGGGGCTTGGGGGCCTGGCTTCGGCGCGGTTCGCCAACGGCTTCCATCGCGGTGCGCGGACCCTTTCACGGCGGTCTTGACCCGCTGGGTCGCGCGGTTGGCCCGGGGGGCCTGGGCCGCCGAGAGCTGAAGATCTCGCGCGGTTTGGTGAAAGCAACCGACTTATGGGGCGTGCTCCCTTCCGGGGTACGACATCTGCGGAGGCGTGGGATGACTGGAACGTATCGGACTTTGCTCGTGGGGGCGGCGGCGGTGCTGGCCCTCGGTGGTTGTAGCGAGAGCGGTGGCGACGATGGCGGCGGCACCCAAATTGTCCCCGGGGGCAACCCCCAGGGCATGAACATGGGTGGGGTAACCGGCGATGGTCAGCCCGCCCCGGGCGGCAACACGACCGTCCCCGGCGCGACGGGTGACACCCCCGCGGCGCCCGGCGCCCCGGGCGGTGACATGGGCGGCGACACCCCCGCCGGCGACGACGGCATGCAGGGCAACGACGGCATGGCCGGCGCGATGGGCAACGACGGCGCCGGCGGCTCCATGGCCGACCCGCCCGCGATGAACGACTTCATGCACTGCGTCTCCGGCATCGAGAACTGGGGCACGGAGATCCAGGCGGGCCCCTGCGGCAGCAGCGAGACCCGCTACGGCGTGATGATCCAGTACGGGCCCTACGGCGCGCGCATGGAGTACAACGTCGGCCAGGGCCACGAGGTCACCGTGGCGTCGGGCGACTCCGACGGCGGGCTGCAGTGCAGCCTCTTCGTGGCGACCTTCGCGGCCGACCCGGAGGGCAGCGCCGAGCTCCAGATGACCATGGACCTCGATTTCGCGCTGCACACCGTCTACTACCCGGGCGTGATGCCGGAGGGCGAGACCTTCCCGCTGATCGTCTGGGGCAACGGCACCTGCGCGATGCCGGAGGGCTACGGCGCCCTGCTGCGCTACGTCGCCTCCCACGGCTACATCGTGGTGGCGCCGAACTCGCGCTGGGTCGGTAGCAACAGCGCGATGATCAAGGGCCTCGACTTCATGTTCGCGGCCAACGACGATCCGTCGAGCAAGTACTACCAGAAGATCGACACGACCAAGGTCGGCGCCATGGGTCACTCCCAGGGCGGCATGGCGACCGCGTCGGCGTCGTCGGACCCGCGCGTCAACGCGGTGATCCTCTTCAACGGCGGCACCACCGCGAGCAAGCCCTTCCTGGCGATCTCGGGCGACCGCGATCTGTTCACGACGGCGGCCTCACAGCTCGCCAACCCGGTCAACGCCGCACCGCGCGGTGCGGCCTTCCTCTTCTATCACATGGTCCCGACCACCCTGCCCAGCGGCGAGCCGACCGGCCCGTCCGCCGGCCACCTCACCCTGATGATGGAGCCCGAGCGCGTGGTGGAAGCCACCGTGGGCTGGTGGGACATGGTGCTCAAGGACGATGCCACGGCGCGTGACTTGTACATCGGCGACAGCTGCGGCCTGTGCGGGCGCGACGCCGAGTTCGAGTACGGCCACAACGGCATGCTGTAGAGGAGCCTCCCATGACCACGAAGTACATCACGGGGCTGGCGCTCTGTTTGGCGCTGGCCCTCGGGGTTGCTTGCTCGTCCGACGACGGCGGCGGCGCAGGCGAAGGCAACAACCTGGCTTCGAGCAACGCGGGCGGCGCGGGCAACGCGTCGCCCGGCGGCGCCAACCCCACCGGCGGCGATGGGGACGCCCCCGCCGGTGACACCGGCGACACCGGCGACACCGGCAACACCAGCGATGCCGTCACCGGCGGCGGCGCCGAGTGCGTCAACGACGGCGAGGAGAACTTCGACTGCCCGTTCAACCTGCCGCCGATCTCCGGTAGCTGCGCGCCCAAGGGCAGCTGCTGCCACCGCGCCTCCAACACCGCCAAGATGGCGGCGCTGGGGCCGGACGAGCCGATGGAGTTCGAGTACCGGCTGAACTTCGTCGAGGTCACCAACCACCCGCTGACCATCAGCCAGCCGATCCTGGTGGCGTCGGCCCAGGCGCGCTCGGACATCTGTTCGGGAGAGCAGTGCCTGCTGTGGCGCTTCACCGCGCCGCGCGCGGGCGGCGAGCTGGTGGCGGGCGCCGGCAAGGTCGAGATAGGCATCGGCGCCTACAACTGCGACGGCACCTACAGCTACTACGGCCCGAACGCCGCGCCCTCGCGCGATGGCATCTCGGATGATCCGGGGCGCTGGCAGTCGGAGATCGTGGACGCCGAGTACGACCCGGCGAAGAGCGGCATCGACGCCTTCCACATCCCGTGGGAGGGCAACAAGAACCGCGCGGTCGCGCGCAGCGTCTTCCTCGAGCCGGCCGACAACAGCATCGACTGGGAGCTGGCCAGCTCCGGCTTCGAGATCATGGAGTTCGACCACAGCGAGGTGGGCTTCGACTGCATGGGCGAGCGCCAGGGGCTGGAGTGGAACACCACCGCCGGCTTCGTCAGCTACTCGCCGATGGAAGGCAACGACGCCGACATCAACAACCTGATCTCCCAGACCTATTGCTCGCTGCTGGCCTTCGGCATCGTCGCCGAGGGCGACAAGGACCGCAGCTGCACCGAGACCGAGCGCTGCATGCCCGGGAGCGCGGACTGCCCCTGGGTGAAGCTGCCGGACTCGCTGTGCCCGAGCGACGAGGCCGAGCGGGCGATCTTCGGCTGCCACCTGGGCGCCGAGGGCAACCCCAACGGCGAAGAGGGCTATCCCGACGCGCTCAACTGCACGCAGGAGGCGCCGACCGATCCCCTCGACCCGGATCAGGGCGCGACCAGCGACGGTCAGTGTTGCGATCCGCTGGGGCAATCCGCGACCCTTCCGGCGTGCAACGCCTACCGGACGGTCCAGGTCTTCGTGGCAGCGGCGGCGGAGATCACCGACGAACCGCGGGACTCGATCCCGTCCACTTGCCAGTAGAGAAACCTCGGCTGGGGCGGCTCGGGGCAGCGGAGGTGTCGGCTGTTGCCGCGAGGACGGCTGAAGCTCGAGGATTCTAGGTTCCCCGCGA
>JAPPOT010000254.1:0-10459 GCA_028817855.1 Myxococcales bacterium | reverse complement strand
TCTTGTGGCTGCCGGCTGGCATCGCTCAGGCGGGCGGCTGGGAGTTCCCGGCGGACGGCACGCGCGGGCTGGGGCGCGGCGGGGCGCGGATGGCGCGGGCGGACGACCCGAGCATCATGACGCGCAACCCCGCGGCGCTGGCGCTCCTGTGGGACGACCAGGCGATGCTGGGGGCGCACCTGCCGATCATCGACGCCTGCATGCAGCCGACCGGCGCCTACGGCTGGGGCGTGCGCAGCGGCGACGCCTTCGACCTGGGCGAGGGCGCGATCTACCCCCTCGCGCAGCCGGGCGACACGGATCTGGAGGGTGAGCCGCTCACCACGCTCTTCGTCGACGAGGCCTACCCCGAGGTCTGCTACGAGGGCGGCTCGACCTTCCTGCCGCAGATCGGGCTGAGCATGAAGCTCAGCGACGACCTGGGCGTGGGCCTCGGCTTCTTTCCGCCGGACTCGGCGGCGCTCTACCAGTGGGGCAACCGGGATGGCACGGTCGACACCGACAACGGGCTGCGGCCCAACCCGCTGCGCTACTACCGCTCGCACCAGAACGTGACCTTCTTCAGCCTGCTGTCGGCAGCGGGCTATCGGGTCACGCCGTGGCTGTCGGTGGGCGCGGGCTTCCAGTGGATGCTGGCGGTGTACTCGGCGACGACCTGGTCGACGCCGATCTCGGCGCTCGACCCGCACAACGACGTGCGCGGGGATCTCTTCGGGCGCGACCTCTTCGTGCCCGGGCTGATCGCGTCGGTGCACGCGCAGCCGCTCGACACGCTGGACATCGCGCTCGGCTTCAAGTGGTCGGACCGGGTGAAGTCCAACGTGAAGCTCGACATCACCACCGGCGCCTTCGGGACCGGCGAGGTCTTCGAGTACATCGACGGCGAGACCGGGCAGGCGGCGACCGTGGGCAGCTCGATCCCGACCACCGCCCACAACCAGCCCGGCGTGGTGGACTCGCCGCCGATCTGGGCGCCGCAGCTGTCGCTGGGCGTGCGCTGGTCGCAGCCGCTGAAGCCGCGCTTTCGGGACCTGAAGCTCGCGCAGGAGGTCTCGGACGGCAAGGTGGAGGACGCGATGGCCACCGAGCGCTGGGACGTGGAGCTGGACGTCATCTACTACTTCTCCTCGGTCTACGACCGCGCCCAGTTCACGACGCGCGACGCCAGCCTGGAGCTGCTGACGCTGGACGAAAGCGGGGTGATGGCGACGATCCCGGCCTCGCCGGGCGACTGCCTGGAGCGCGACGAGGATGGGCAGAACTGCATCGGCGACCGGCTGGTGAAGACCGACTACCACGGCAAGGACCAGCTCACCGTGCGCCTGGGCGGCGACTACAACGTGCTGCCCGGGCTGCTGGCCGTGCGGGCGGGCGCCTCCTACGAGACGGCGGCGCAGGACCCGGACGACATCAACGTGCTGACCTACATGCTCAGCCGCGTGGGCCTGCACGCGGGCGCGACCGTGCGCGTGGCCGACAAGACCGACATCTCGATCGGCTACGGCCACTTCATCCACGAGTCGGTGCGGCTGCAGGTCAACGACGACAACCCGGTCAGCCGCTATCCGCCGAAGTACAAGACCGAGGACTACAACTTCCAGCCCGGCGCCGGCGTGCCCGGCCAGGACGGCACCGGCGCCGAGGCCGGCGGCTTCGACGGCACCGCAGGCGTCGAGGTCCCGAACGCCGACCAGGGCCAGCCGTTGGGCCCGTACTTCATCAACGCGGGTAGCTACTACTTCAACCTCGATGTGATCTCGGTGTCGTTCACCCAACACTTCTAGAGGGTGTCGAGTTGCCGCTGCTCGGGAGATCGTCGGGGCTCGACTTGGACGAGCTCATCGAGGCGAAGAAGCGACTTCCGCTCTGAAGTACTAGGGTCTAGACGCCAGTGATGAGCTTGCGTACTGTCCTTCGCATGGAAGACAATAGGGTCGACAGCACCCCGGCGCAAAGGGCGACGAGCTTCGGAGCGGTGGCCAGCAACTACCACACCTTCCGGCCCGGCCCACCCGCTGAGGCGCTGGATTGGATCTTCCCCAAACCGATCGACACAGTCGTTGATCTCGGTGCCGGCACCGGGGCGCTGACCCGCTTGCTCCTGCCGGTGGCCTCCACCGTAGTAGCGGTCGAGCCGGACCTGGGGATGCGCTCCGAGCTGACGCGGAGCTTACCGGGTGTCACTGTGCTCGACGGTCGAGGCGAGGCGATGCCGCTGGCGGACGATTCGGCCGATGCCATCGTCGCCTCCTCTTCGTGGCACTGGGTGGACACCGAAGCAGGGACGAGCGAGGCCGCCCGGGTGCTGCGACCTGGTGGCACGCTTGCGGCGCTTTGGAGCGGCCCGGACCCGGATGGCTCGTTCATGGCCACTGCGCAGGCCGCCCTCGGTAGTGCTGAGGCGGGCCCGGTCCTGGAAGGGACCCTTTCCGGCCGGTTTACCCCGGACCTCGCACTCGACATCCCGATCGGCGCCCCGTTCTCTGGCGTGGAGACGGAGGTGTTCCGATGGACGATGGCCCTGACTGCCGACCAACTGATCGGGCTGCTGGGCACGCTCAGCTGGGTCATCGTCCTCCCCGAGGACGAACGGAGACAGCTCATCGATACCGCCCGACGCCTCCTTCGCGACGTGCTCGGCATCGAGGGCTCAGTCACAGCTGACGTCGACTACCGCTGCACCGCGTTTCGCTGCATGCGCGCCTGAGCAAGCGGTAGTTCCTTGCGTGGAAGTCGGCGTGGGCTCTGGTTGCGGGCGCATCCGCCAAGCGTCACGTGAAATACGCGCGAGGTTGCATGCGCAAGCCCCGAGTCGGCCCGGTCGATGAACGCTCAGCAACCTCCCGCGCAAGGCGCGACGCAGCCGAGTGCACGAAGAAGTGATCCCCTTCGATGGGCACACGCGTGAACCGGCCCACCGAACGCCCGCGCCACGCCTCCAGCCGCGTGGTCGCGACCGTACGATCGTCAGTGCCCTCGAATACCGTGAGGTCGCAACGAACGCGCTCCCCTTCGGGACTCACGTAGCCGCGCACGGCAGCGAAGTCCGCTCGTAGGGTGGGAAGGGCGTGCTGAAGCAGCACCGGGTCCTGAAGCAACAATGGGGGGGTGCCTCCAAAGCTCTGAAGCTTGTCCAACACCTCCGCGTCACCATGGGACAGCTGTGGTCGCGGCGTCGACAACGGTGCTCCTATCGCAGAGACGAACAGGTGGCGAACACGAGTGCCCAAGCGCTCCAGCTCGACCGCGGTGCCGAAGGCGAGCCACCCGCCCATACTGTGCCCAAAGAGCACCACCTCATCTGCACCACAACCGTCATGCCAGGCACGCGCACACGACTCCGCCATCTCTCGCAGATTGGATGCCAGCACCTCCCGGAGCCGTGCGCCCCGACCGGGAAGCTCCACTGGATAGAGCTCGAGCGCGGCGGGAGTGAGGCGTCTCCACTGACGAAAGACCGCCGCACTGCCGCCTGCATAGGGAAAACACAGCAACTGCACCCTGTCCCGCGAAGGTGGCTGCGGATTCCATGGGAACCACGTCCGCATCGGCTGCCGACCAGTCATTCGCCTGAATCCACCGCGGAGCCCACAACGGGACTCGCTCGTACAGAGTGCACTGGCACACGTGCATGGACCATCCGCAGTAGTGCCGGCGTCACGATGAGGTCGACCAGCAGCGCTATCAAGACGGTGAGTCCGATGAGCATCCCGAAGCGCTGGACGCTCAATAGTGAGGATGCGGCGAACGTACCAAAGGTCGCGGCAAGGATCACACTCGAGCTCGTCAGCGCGCGGCCGGCAAACCCCATCACACCCGAGAGGGCCTCGTCGGTACTCCGCCCCGCTCGCTTTTGCTGATGGAATCCATGGAGCACATGCACCGTGTCGTCGACGGCCACACCAATCACGATCGACCCCAGCAGAATGTTGGTCACATCCAACGGAATCCCGGACAAGCCCATGATTCCAAAGATGATCACCACAGGGAGCAGATTCGGCACCATGCCAACGAGACCCAACCGATGATCGCGAAGACTGACCGCGATGAAGACCGTAATCACGATGAAGGCCAGACCGAGGCTGCGCAGGAGATCACCCACAAGAGCGTCCACCATACTGGCCTCATTGTACGCTGAGCCCGTGATCTCGACCTGCGCGGCATCTCCTACGATGGTCTGGATACCCGACCGTACATGCTCGACGAGCGGCACATAGGAATTCGCATCCATCGACCTGATGCGGACCGTCATCAAGGCACGCACACCATCGAGCGAGAGTATCTCCTGCGTCGTCTCCCGATCACCGGTTTCGAGCATCGTGAAGACATCGCTCACCCCTCGTTCGGTCCCTGGGATGGCGAAGCTCTCGCTTCCGCCCTGTTGGAATGCCTGCCAAGTTTGCCTGACAGCATCGAGGATCCCGACGACCGCGCGCACGGGACTCCCCTCGGGAGCACTCTGCCCGTACGAAACGATGTGCTCTTCAAGGCGTTCCAGCTTCAAGAGGAGCGCCCGGTCGCGAAGTGACGAGCCTTCATTCACTTCGACCATCAGGTAGAGATTCGAGGTCCCTCCTAGCTGCTCATCGACAATCGCAGCTGCTTCAACAGGTGCCGCCCCAGCAGGCAACCACCTCAACGGGAAGTGGGAGACTTCCAGCTGCGACGCACCAAAGACCGCACCACCCAGGACCAGCGTGGCTACAACGAGCACCGGCACGGACCTTACCCGCGAGACCCGCCGCCCCCGCTTGCCGCGCGACAGCGAGTCGCACAAGTCGACGAAACGACCGATGACATCCTTGCGCTGACCCTCGCGACCGCCGAGTCGAGTCGCCCCGGTGATCGAGATCATCAGCGGAAGCACGACCACAGACAGCAGCAGAGCGACCATGACACCCACAGCGCCGAACAGACCGAGCTCGCGGACCGGCTGAAAGTTCGCCACCATCAAGCTCGCGAGCCCGCCGGCAGTCGTGGTCGATGTCAACAGCAGTGCGTGCTCCGAGCGCTTGACTGCCTGCACTGTGGCGTCCGCGGGGGCCAATCCTTCCTGACGCAATACCCTGAAGTTAGACAGGATGTGCACGCTATCGCCGATTGCGACACATGCCAGAAAGGCAGGAAGGATGTTGGTCATGACTGTGAGGGACCCACCGAACAACGCCATCAGACCAAACGTCCAGGTGCCAGCCAGGATCACGACGATCAGCGGACCGACGATCGCAATCACATGACGGAACAAGAAGAAGAGGATCACCGCAATGATCGAGCGCGACGTCCATCTGAGGACCTGCGTGTCTCGATCCGTGAGCTCCTTGGCGTACTCGCCTACGACGGTGTCGCCAGCGAGGTGGAGGCGGAACCCCTCGGTTTGATGAGCCCGGGCGACTTCCGACACTTCGCGGTAGAACTGAGTACGGTCTTCACCTTCGAGTTGGCGCACGCGCAGCGCGACCATCGAGTACCGGCCGGAGGCATCCACGAGTCGATCCGCAAAGACACGGTTCTCCAGCACACGCTCACGCAGGGGCGCAAGGTCTTCCGCTTGAGGCCACGCATCGAGCAAACCGCCGATGTGTATCCCATCGTCTTGCGACAGCACGTCGCGCGCATTGATGAGCGAGACCACCCGGTCGACGATGCTTCCCCCCGACTCGTCGCCCCATCCGTCATCCCCTACCAGCCACTCATCCTCCGAACCAAGCCCAGGGTCACCACCCTTGCCCGAGGTCTCCTCGCTGAATTTCAGCTCAAAGTCGATCGCAGCGAGCTCCTCGTGCAATTCGCGGAGCTTCTCGAGGTACGGCATCGAGAAGACATCGCCCTCAGCGATCACCAGGAGGTGGGACTCCTCGCCGAAGGTTGCATGAAGCTCGTCGACGCGCCGCTTGTCCTCTTCGGTGAGGACACTGTCGCCCATCCCCCGGTTCTCCAGCTTGACGGCCGCCAGATAGCCGAAGAGGAGCGTGCCGGAAAGCAAGGCCGACAGCGCAATGATGCGGTGCGCAACAACCATGCGCACCAGGTGAGTCAAGGCACCATCGCGGGCCTCGCCCGGTTCGCTCACCTGGCGCCCCCAAGCAGAGCCAGGGTCTCCTTCTCGCTCATCGTCTCCAGAACGCTGCGCATGGCGTCCTCGGCTAGCTCGCTCAGTGCTTGTACGGTGAACTGCTCAAAGGCTCGACGCGAGTCCAGCGTGACACCGAGGGTCGTGTTGATTTGCGTCAAGACTTGACCCGCCAGCACGGAGTCGCCTCCAAGCTCGAAGAACGCATCTTGCACGCCGACGCTGTCGATCTCCAGCGCGCGTTGCCAAATTGCCGCGATGCTGGCCTGGAGCTCGTTCTCGGGCGCGAGGTACTCCTGTTCGAGCTGCGGGCGCTGCGCCACCGGTGCGCTCACGGAGACATTCCGTCGAGCGTGCAGGTCGTCGCCAAACAGCCGCTCGAATCTCGAAATGCCAGCGGCACCGGGATACAGGTGGACCAGGCTTCGAATGTCGAACGGGAGCACGGCGACGTTCGAGCGATCCGACGCCATGACGGCCTCCATCACCGCGAGCCCGTCCTCCGGCAGGATCATGCTGATTCCCGAGATCCTGTTCCCACTGCCGGTACCGGTAGCTGCGTCGGCCGCCATCCCCGCACCCGCCCATGCGCCCCAGGCGATCGACACTGCCGGCACTCCCACACGACGGAGGTCCTCTGCAAAGGCATCCAGGAACGAGTTCGCCGCGATGTAGGATCCCTGACCGACCGAGCCGAGCGTTGCGGCCGCAGAGGAGAACAGTACGAAGAAATCCAGGTCATCGCCGCGCGTGTGCTCACGCAGATTGATCGCACCACTGACCTTGGGAGCGAGCACGGTAGCCATCCGGTTGCGGCACAGCCCAATCGCGGCCCCGTCATCCAGCACACCGGCAGCATGAACGAGCCCGCGCACGGGTGGCATCTGCTCCCGAATGGCCTCCATCGTAGTGTCGAGCGCTCGATCATTCGCGACGTCAACGGCGAACGCGCGCACATCCACGCCGTGCTGCTTCATCGCCGACAGGCGTTCACACACCTCCGGGGACGGCTCGCGCCTAGACAGCAGCGCGATGTGCCGCGCGCCACAGGCCGACAGCCACGCGCCGACCAAGCTTCCCAGAGCACCGAGCCCCCCCGACACCACATATGTGGCATCTGGCCGTAGCTCCAATGGCTGGAAGTCCTCCACCACCTCATCGGGAACGATTCTCGCGACGTGCCGCTGACCATCGCGCACCGCGACCTCGGCTTCTGCAGCGTCGCTCTCCAACAGCTGCACGAGGGCGTCGAGATCACGATCTCCTCGTTTGGGAATGGCCGCCAGGTCGACACAGCAAGCCTTGAGGTCCGGCTGTTCGAGGCCGATCCCTTTCGTCAATCCCCAAAGCGCCCCTTGCACGGGTCGCACTACATCACTCGCGCGACAGCGGTGCGCACCTTGCGTCAGCACCCACAGCCGCGGCGGCGTCACCACCAAGTGCAGCGCGAGCGCGCGCGTGAGATGGAGCAGCGGCATGCAGCCATCCAGGGCCGCACGCTGGTGCGCCTCACCACTCGCTGCAGGGCTCGGGGAAGCACCCAAGCCGACCTGGTAGATCACGTTCTCGAACGCGGCATCGGTGCTCGACAGCGCGTCACGTGCGAGTGCCGCAAACGTCTCTGAGTCGGCAGCATCGACCTCGTAGCGCTCCGTAGATTCGCGCGAGTAGCGGCTCCCGACCATGACCTCGGTCACGTCGTGGCCCCGCTCGCGAAGCACGGCACAGAGGTCACCCTCCGCGTGCGGGTCCCGAACCACGAGCCAGCGCCCGGGCCGCGGCTCCACCGGATCCGACTCGCGTTCCTCCCACGCTTGCCGGTAGAGCCAGATCGCCTGCGTCTCGTTCGCCTCGTGCGCGCGCGAGGTTTTCGACCTCACGGGGACCAGGCGCAGACCGTCGACGGTGCCGTGGCAACTCCCGTCCGCGCGGAGCAGGCGAACGTCGGCGACGACCTCCTGTGCGTCGCCGGGTGACCGCACGGTCGCGTGCACCTTGACGGTGTCATCCAACGTGGATGCCAGCTGGACTCCCTCGAGCCCAACTGGAAGCAACAGCTCCCCCGGAGCCTCTGGGCGCACCCCCGGGATTGCGGCTGCCACGGCGTGCAGCGCTGCATCCAGCCGGGCTGGGTGCACACGTGAGTCCGGCAGCGCAGCGTCCGACTGCGCGGGCCTCAGGGTCGCGAGAGACTCGCCGTCACGCCGCCAGACGTCCTTGATCCCACGGAATGATGGCCCGTAGTCGAGCCCAAGCTCTCGAAAGCTGTCGTAGAACGCGTCGACTGGAAACTGTTCGAGGCAGCGACACTGAATCGCAGCGAGACTCTCGACCTCTTCTTCGAGCTCCAAATCGCTCGCAGGAACGACCCTCATGTGGGCGTGGCGCGTGAACTCGGCGGCGCCAGCCGCGCGTGCGTACACTCGAACGTTCGACTCACCGCTGGCTTCGCGGGCCAGCCATGTCTGCAGCTCCACCTCTCCTTGCAGGGGAAGGGCCGCTTCGATCACCAACTCTTCCACCGCACCGGGCTCTGCGCGCTCCGACTCGAACGCCGCAAGTCCCAGCGCTGCGTACGCCGTTGCTGGAAGGAGCGGAAAGCCACCCACGACATGGTCCGCGAGGAAGGCCGGCGCTTCGGCAGAGATGGACGCGGTCCACGCTGAGGTCGGCAGCGACTCGGCCAACGGGAGTCGGCCACCGAGTAGGCTCTCGCCGGTGCGGGGCTGCTGCGACGGCTCCTTGGGCTGAGCTCTCAACCAGAAGGACTCGTGGCGCCACGGAAACAAGGGCAGTGGCTGCAGCTCGCCGCCTTCGGCGAAGACCTTCCCGAAGTCGATGTTTGCGCCAGCAACGTAGAGCGCCGCCAGGCACTTCCCCAGGGCCAGAGGCGACGGCGTGCGCCGGTCGAGCGTACTCGTGATCTCGACCGCCCGCGCTCCCCTCGAGTCCGCAACCTCGCGCATCACCGTACGCAAGACTGGATGACTCCCCACCTCGAGTAAGATGTCGGCACCGTCGTCGAGAAGTGCGCCGAGCGCATCGGAGAAGCGCACCGTGGAGCGCACGTTCCGTGCCCAGTACTCGGCATCGAGTGGCGTCGCGCCGAGGGCAGTGCCGAGTACGGTCGAATACATCCGTGCACCGACGGGCGCACAGTGCCATTCGGCGAGCTCTTCTCGCAGGTGCTGCGCAGGCACCTCCATGTACCCGCTGTGGAAGGGGTGCTCTACGCGCAGCCACTGAGGCACCTCCCCCCGTTCCTCGAGGTGTGCCGCCAGCCGCTCGAGTGCCTTCTTGTCGCCCGACACCACCACGGCGGCAGGACCGTTGATCGCTGCGATCTCGAGGCTGCTACCGATCTCGGCGAGCAGACCCGTCAAGTCCTCGGCACTACGCTGAACCGCAAGCATGGCGCCAGCACCTTGTGCGGTGTCCATGGCGCACCCGCGGCGCCAGGCCAGCTGGAGAGCTTGCTCAGCCGTGAGCGCACCAGCCGCATATGCGGCGCTGATCTCACCGACGCTATGCCCGACGACCGCCTCAGGGGTGATGCCCCATCGCTCGAGGAGCTCGACCAGTGCGATCTGGAGAGAGACGATGGTCAGCTGAGCGATCGACGTCTGGGTCAGCCGGCTCGCATCGCCAACGAGCTCGAGCTCATCGACGATGGACACACCGAGCTGCTCGCGAGCCCACCGATCGTGGGCCGCGATCGTATCGGCAAAGTCCTGGCAGGTGCGCATGGTCTCCAGACCCATGCCGGCCCACTGGGATCCCTGGCCCGAGAAGACGAACGCGACGGCGGGTGGACCTCCGGTCGCCCCAAGAGACGTTGGTTGCCGCGCGATCACATCGAGCTCGGCAACAAACTCGGCGACTGTAGTTCCCGTTACCGCCGCGCGTACGCCGTCGTGCGGACGGCGGACGGCCGCCGTATAGGAGATGTCAGCCAACGATCCTGTCGTATTCTTGATCGTCGCGGCGTACCTCGCCGCGAGACCCGCAAGCGAGCTCGCATCGGGGGCCGCCAACGGTACGACTGAGGCCACGAGGGGCCGCTCCCTTCTTGGCGCCGCCGGCGCCGACTCCAGGACCACATGGCCAATGGTGCCGCCGAAGCCGAACGAGCTCACACCAGCAAGCCAGGGGCGCCCATCGTGCTTCAACGCGACCGGCTCGGTAACGACCCGCAGACGCTGCCGTTCGAACTCGATCAGTGCATTCGGTTCGACGAAGGTTGGCGTACCGGGTACCTCGCCGTGCTCCAGGCTCAGAATCGCCTTGATCAGACCCGCAATTCCAGCGGCGGCCTCCAGGTGCCCGATGTTGCTCTTCACCGATCCGCTCAACAGAGGATCGTCGCTGGGCAGGCTCGAACCAAAGCCC
>JAPPOT010000782.1 GCA_028817855.1 Myxococcales bacterium | reverse complement strand
CCCGGTGGGGAAGCGGTCGGCTGGGGGTTTGGCCATCGCGCGCAGGATGAAGTCCTGCCAGGGGCGGGGCACGTCGCGGTATTCGGCCAGGGCGGGTACCGGGTCGGTGCAGTGGGCGATGCCGACGGCGATCGGCGAGTCCCCCTTGAACGGCGGCGAGCCGGCCACCATGTGGAAGACGATCGCGCCCAGGGAGTAGAGGTCGCTGCGCCCGTCGACCTCCTTGCCCTGAACCTGCTCGGGTGACATGTACTCGGGCGTGCCCATCACGACGCCGGTGGCGGTCACGCCCTTCACGTACGGGAGCTTGGCCACGCCGAAGTCGATCACCCGCACCTTGCCCTCGCGATCGATCAGGACGTTGTCGGGCTTGAGGTCGCGGTGCACGACACCGGCACCGTGGGCGGCTTCGAGCGCATCGCAGATCTGAGCGACCAGCTCGCGGATCTCGGACAGGCCGAGCACGCCCTCGCGGTCGAGGCGCTGGCGCAGGCTCTCGCCCTTGACGCGCTCCATCGAGATGAAGTGGATGCCGCGATCGACGCCCAGGTCGTGCAGGCGCACCACGTTGGGATGGCTGATGCGACGCGCCGCCGAGGCCTCGCGCCGGAAGCGCTCGACCGCGTCCGGCTCCATCAGCGACAGGCCCGCCATCACCTTGAGCGCGACGGTGTTGTCCAGCGTCTCGTCGTAGGCGGCGTAGACCTCGCCCATCGCGCCCGAGCCAAGCAGCTCCTCGACCACGAAGCGATCGCCGACGCGGGTGCCGGCGGAGAGCACGCCGGCGCTCGGCGCGGCCTCGGTGCGGGCGTGGGGACGCGCGCCAGACTGCGCGGGCGGCGAGCTGGCGCCCGGGTTCGACTGCGGTGCGCTCGCAAGCACGGGAGTGCCCCCGCAGCTCTCTGGGGCCGGCAGCGCGAGGGCCTGCGTGGCCAGGCGCGCGAGCTTGCGATTGAGCTCGAAGTCGACGTCGCAGACGATGCCCTCGAGGGTCTGCAGACGCACCTCGTTCTTGCTGTTCTCCGCCCGCAGCGCCTTGACCTCGGCCGTGCTGGCGTCGAGCAGCTGCTGCAGGCGCCGGGCCTCCTTGCGACCCCCGCCCTTCGCCGCGGAGAGAATGCTCGGAAAGCCCCGCACCCAGATCGTGATCGACCCGAAGATGATGAGCACGATGAGGACGGCGTCCATTGCGGCCGCGAGCATAGACGCCGTGACCCCACGAGCCAACGCCCGACCGCTCGGGCACGCTGCGGTGCGCTCGGTTTCGACCGTCGGCGACGGTCGGAAGCATCTGGACCCAGTGGGTGCGGGCGACAATTCGCCGCTTTTTCGGCCGTGCAGCGAGTCAGCCTGCCCTGGCATGGCGCCTGCGGTGTGGAGCAATGATCGAGATGCGACCCATGGGGAGCTGGATGCTGGCGCTGCTGCTGTGGGCGCCGGCGACTGGCTGCAACGACAGCGGCGAGGGCGACGAGGGCGACTACTGCGAGCCCGAGGTCGAGAGCCGCAGCTGTCGCTTCGCGAGCACGGCGCGGTCCTGGATGGCGACGGCGACGAGGATCTTCGCTCACGAGGGCGGGCGGCTCGTCTCGGTCGGCCGCCGCTGTCCCCAGGGGGAGTTCGCGAGCGACGTGATCGCACAGGATCTCGACGGCGACGGGCGCGACGACGTCGCTATCGACATGCAGTTCGACGCCAACGAGGCGCTGCTGAGCACCGAGTAGAGAATGCCTGCGACGCCGCTTGCACTCGGGGGCCTTTACCCGGACCGTCGCAGGCGCTATGCGAGGCCGATGCGTCTGTGCGTCTTCGCCGGCTCCAGCGCCGGCCGCGATCCCCGGCATCTGCGCGCAGCCCAACAGCTGGCCGCCGCCCTCGCCCGCCGCGGCGTGGGGCTGGTCTTCGGCGCCGGCCACGTGGGGCTGATGGGCGCGCTGGCGGATACGATGCTCGAGCACGGCGGCCAGGCGATCGGTGTGATCCCGGAGTCCATGGTGGAGCGCGAGTGGGCTCACCAGGGCCTCAGCGAGCTGCACGTGGTGGCGGACATGCACGAGCGCAAGGCACTGATGAACCGGCTGTCGGACGCTTTCGTGGCCATCCCGGGAGGCATCGGCACGCTGGAGGAGCTCTTCGAGGTCTACACCTGGGCCCAGCTCGGCTTCCACCACAAGCCGGTCGGCCTGCTCGACACCGATGGCTACTACGACCCCCTGGTTCAGATGCTGGATCGCATGGTCGAACAGGGCTTCCTCGGGCGCGAGGCGCGCGGGCTGCTGAAGGTGGAGCCCGAGGTGGAGCCGCTGCTGGCGCAGGTGCTGGGTCCATGAGCGACGCGCAGGAGATCCGCCCGGCGGCCACCGTGGTGCTGCTGCGCGAGCGCTCCGCCGGCATGGAGGTGCTGCTGCTGCGCCGCAACAGCAAGCTGGTCTTCTACGGCGGCGCCTGGGTCTTTCCGGGGGGCCGTATCGATGCCGCGGATCACGGTGGCGACGGCGACGACCAGGCGGCGCGCCGCGCCGGCGTGCGCGAGCTCCAGGAAGAGGCCGGGCTCACGCTGCCCCCCGAGGCGCTCGTGCACTTCGCCCAGTGGATCACGCCCCCGGGACGGCCGCGTCGCTTCGACACCTGGTACTTCGCCGCGGTGGCGCCCGGGGGCAGCGTGCGCGTGGACGACGGCGAGGTGGACGCCCACCGCTGGATGCGTCCCGCCGACGCGCTGGACGCTCGCGCCGCGGGAAGGATCGAGCTGCCGCCTCCGACCTTCGTCACGCTCACGACCCTGCGCGAGCACGAGCGCGCGGGCACCGCCCTCGCAGCGCTGGCAGCCACGAGGCCGACGCACTTCGAGCCGCGCCCGCTGCCGATCGAGGGCGGTACGCTCTACCTCTACGCGGGCGACGCGGGCTACGCCGAACGTCGCCCGGAGACGCCGGGGGCGCGCCATCGCATGACCGCCGTGGAAGATGGCTGGCACTACGTTCGCGAAGGAAGCTAGCCCGGACGGTTCATGAAGGCGCAGATGATCGTGCAAGCGATCGGCTTTGCAGGGGTTTTGGCGAGCGGAGCGAGGTACTGCCCGTGCTTGCGACCGGGGCGAATGCGCTGCGGAGTCGAGCGGTTGTGCGAGGGCGTGTGGATTCGTGAATGATCCGGGCCTAGAGTGGCTCGATGTCCGAGGCCCTGCTGGCCCGCTTCGTGAGTACCTTCCGGCGCGCCATCCGCGGCGAGATGGAAGCCATGCGCGCCCGCCTCGGCCCCTTCGAGGTGGTGCTGGGCGAGGGCGAGCTGCTCGACGCCGAGGGCGATCGCGCGCGCTACCGGTACGGGCTGCCGAGCGTGAGCGACAAGCTGATGGTCGGCATCGAGTGCAGCCTGCGCACGGGCGGGCGCGAGGCGCTGGTCACCGTGGAGCGTCTCGGCGGCGGCAGCGTGATCCTGCGCGGGGGCCGCGCGATCGAGCTGGGCGCGACCGCCACGCTGGTGGTCTACCCCTGGTTTCTCTACGAGAAGCTCGAGCGCGCCCTCGAGGGCCTCTCGCCCCAGACCTTCGAGGTCGAGCGCGCCCTGAGCCTCTTCGGACGCGGCGAGCCCACACGCCGCGCGCGCTCGCTGGTGCTCGACCACGGTGTGCTCAACGGCAGCCAGCAGGCGGCGGTCCAGCTCTGCAGCGATCACTCCCTGGCCTTCGTGTGGGGGCCGCCGGGCACCGGCAAGACCCGCACGCTCGGCCACGTCGTGCGCGAGCTGCTCGCCCAGGACAAGCGGCTACTGCTGGTCTCGACGACCAACGCCGCGGTGGACCAGGCGCTGTCGGCGATCGCCGCCGAGCCCGACGCCGCCGCGGCGATCGAACGCGGAGAGGTGGTGCGCCTGGGACGCACCGAGGGCGAGACCCACGGCGCCGGCCTGCGCGAGGTGCTCGGGCGCATGCACGGCAGCCGCACCGCCGCCCTCGCGGGCTTGCGCCTGCGCCACCGGGACGTGGGCGTGCAGCTGCGCCGGCTGGAGCACGCCAGAACGCGTCTCGCCGAGGCCGCGCCCTCGGCCCAGGCCTCGCTCTTCGCGGAGCCCGAGCCGTCCGCCCTGCGAGCGGCCGACCTGAGCGGGGTCTTTGGCGCGGCGTGGGCAGCGCGCCTGTGCCGACTGCCCCACGATGCGCTCGATGCCGTCTTGACCCGACGCGGCGCGCGACTCACGCGCCTCAAGGTGCTGTGCAAGAACGCCATCACCGCCCACGAGGCCGCCCTGCGCGCCGACGAGGGCAGCGTCGTGGCCAGCGCGCGCGCCGTGCTCGCCACGCTGACCGGCGCCTACTTCAGCCCGCTGCTCGAGGGCCAGCGCTTCGACGTGGTGATCGTGGAAGAGGCGAGCATGGCCATCCTGCCCTCGCTCTTTTACGCCGCGTGCCTGGCGCGCGAGGCGACGATCATGGTGGGTGACCCGCAGCAGCTACCGCCGATCGTGCAGTCCGACGACGCCCACGTGAAGCGCGCCATGGGCCGCAGCATCTTCGAGGTGACGGTGCCCGATCCGCACGCCTCGGAGCACGTGGTGATGCTCGACACCCAGTACCGCATGCACCCGCGCATCGGCGAGCTGGTCAGCAGCCTCTTCTATGGCGGCCGCCTGCAGCATGGCAGCGGCACGGACGCGCGCGACGCGATCGCGCAGCGCGCGCCCTACCCCGGCCAGCCGCTGGTGATCGTGGACACCGGCGGCGAGGGCCGCTGCGAGACCCGGGCGGGCAGCGGCTCGCGCCACAACGGACAGAGCGCCGAGCTGTGCGTGCAGCTCGCCCTCGAGGCCACGCGCGCCGGCGCCGAGTCGGTCGCAGTGATCACGCCCTACGCCGATCAGGCCCGCGACATCCGCACCCGCCTCGACCGCGCCGGCGGCGACGGGCGCATCGAGTGCAGCACCGTGCACCGCTTTCAGGGCCACGAGCGGGACCTGGTGATCTTCGACACGGTCGATGCCGCGCCCATGCGCCCGGGCGTCCTGCTCAACGACACCCGTCCCGGCTCGGCCGCCCGCAACCTGATCAACGTCAGCCTGTCGCGCGCGCGCGGCAAGCTGATCGTGATCTCCGACGTGGGCTACTTCGAGCGCAGCGCCCCGGGCAGCATCGTCACCGCGGCCCTGGCGGGCATGCGCGCGGCGAAGGCCCGCGTCGTGCACGAAGGCGCGCGATGAGACTTGCCGCTCAGGGCGGCTCGAGCGGGGAGAAGCCACACGCGTCGAAGTCGACGCGCGCGCAGGCAGGCGCCGCCAGGTCGCGCAGGTCCTGCGGATCGCTGTTGCACGACAGGATCAGCCCTCGGGCGAGGTCCGCGGTCCCCTCCGCGCAGGCGGCGACGTCGGCCGCCCGCGCCGCGCAGCCGGACAGATCCCAGCCGCTGTCGAGCCGGTTGAAGCACTGCGCTCGATAGTCGGCGCCGGCCCCGTCGATGCAGCTTCGCTGGGTCTGTTCGCAGGCCTCGGGGCCCGCGCGCAGGCCCAGCAGGGTGCACGTCAGGCGCTCCACGGCCGGATCGCGCGCGAGGTACGCGTCCACCTCGGCGCAGACCTCCGCCCGCTCGGCTGCGGACCATGCGGCAGCCGGTCGGTCGCCGTCGATCGGCAACTCGATGCGCGCGGCGCCGCCGTCGCCATCACCGCCGCCACACGCCGACGCGCCGATGCACAGCAGCGCTCCGAGCCCCTCGACCGCTCGACGGAACCACCGCGGCCGCCTGCGCTGCGGCCAGGGTGCGGTGGGAGCCCTCTGTGCGATCCGCATCATCCCGCTCCGGCGAGCATAGATCGCCACGGACGGGGCGCCATCACCACGCGGGCGGGGCGCACTGCGACGAAGAGAGTGGGCCCGGGGAGCCGCGGGCGCGCACTCAGCCCGCGAGCGCGGCTCACTCGATCGACTTGATGGCGTTCACCAGGTCGTCGACGCCCGCCTCGTGCGCCCAATCGCCGGGCGCAACCTGGTGGCCGCGGCCGAGCCAGGTGTAGTTGCGGCAGACGAAGTCGGGTTTGCCTGCGGCCCCGGCGGGACAGGGCCACGCCTCGATCTGCGTCTCGCCCACGTTCGCCAGGTCCATGCGCGGCCCACAGCCATGGCTGGACGCGGCGCCCTCCAGGTTGGGGTTGCCCGTATCCACCTCGCCGGTGGAACCGATCACCGACACGCGGTCGGAGCAGGCCACGGGCGAGGGGCCGGACATCAGCACCACGCCGGTTGCGCGGTCGGCGAAGTGGTCGTGGCAGACGAAGCGGGACGCGTAGCCGGAGCCCCAGGAATGCCCGACGACCCACATGCTGACGATCTGAAACTGGCTGAAGGTCTCGTAGACCCAGTCCACCACCTCGAGCAGGTGCGGCTCGTCCACGCCCCCATCGCCATTGCCCCATTGCCCGCTGGCCGCCTTCGTCTTGGGCGCGACCTGCACGAGGTTGTGGGAGGTGGCCAGCCGGTAGGCCGAGAAGTTCGCGTGCTGATAGAACTTCAGGCTCTCCTCCGGCATGGTGCCGTGGAGGTTGAGGATGAAGGTGACGTGGGCGCCCTCGTTCTTGCCGCAGGGATAGTCGACGATCACCTCGCGGCCGCCAATCGTGTGATTGGCGGCCGCGATCGCCAGCGGGTTGACGACGCCACCGCAGGCGATCCCCGGGATCTCCACGACCGGCGCGGCCGGATCGCCATCGACCGGGCCCATCGGGATCATGGCCGGGCCGTTGTCGCCCGTGGGCGGCGCCGCTGCACCCGCGCCGCCGGGCGGCGTGGCCGGGTCGGTCGGCGCCGCCGGCGGGGGTTGGTCACCGGGAGGTTGCGCCCCCGGGGGCTGCCCACCCGACGGCTGCGGTGCTGGGTCGCCACTGCTCATGGGCGCGCCTTCGCCCGGGGCGCCCGGTGCGTCGGTCTGCATGCCGGCGCCTGGCGTGCTCACGGTGCCGACCGGCCCCTGAGGACTCGACTCCTCCACCCCACAGGCAGCGAGCGCGACGCACGCAGCCAGCCCGATGCTCGTCCTTCGAATCACCACCACCACCTCCTCCAGGTACCCAAGTAGCCACCCGGACCCTGCGTACGTCTTAGCGGGGACCGGGTGGAGCAGGTAGATCGCGGGCCTAGGGACAATTCCCCGCTTCCTCGAAAAGTGACGTGAGATCAGCGGTTTACGGGAGCGGCGGTGGTTCTTATCAAATTGCTTTCGTTTTCTGCCGCCCATCGATGCGAGCGCCCGGGCTAGAAGAGGGGCGCGATGGCCAATGACAGCGGCACGGTCGCGGTGGTGACGGGCGCTTCGAGTGGGATCGGCGAGGCGATCGCGGAGGTGCTGGCCGAGCGCGGGCACGACCTGGTGGTCACCGCGCGTCGGCGCGAGCGGCTCGAGGCGCTCGCCACGCGGCTCGAGTCCGCGCACGACATCGCGGTGCACGTGATCGAGCGCGATCTGGGCGAGCATGGCGGCGCCGACGCGCTCTACGGCGACGTCGCGGCCCTGGGCAAGCGAGTGGACGTGCTCGTCAACAACGCCGGCTTCGGCGTGTACGGCAGCTCGATCGAAGCCGACCACGGGCGCATCGCGTCGATGGTCGAGCTCAACCTGGTGGCGCTCACCCGGCTCACCCACCGCTTCGGCAGGGACATGCTCGACGCGGGCGGTGGGCGCATCCTGCAGGTGGCGTCGATCACCGCGTTCCAGCCCTCGCCCCTCTACGCGGTGTACGCAGCGAGCAAGGCCTACGTGCTCAGCATGTCGACGGCCATCAACCAAGAGCTGGCCGGCAGCGGCGTCAGCATGACCACGATCTGTCCAGGCCTGACCGACAGCGAGTTCCACCAGGCCGCCGACCACCTCAAGCCCCGGTGGATGGACTGGACCCAGATGAGCTCACGGCAGGTCGCCGAGGTGGGCGTGCGCGCGATGATGAAGCGGCGGTCCGTCGTCACCCCCGGGCTCGTCAACAAGCTGGCCGGATGGGGCGTGAAGTGGATTCCGCGCAGCTGGGCAACGGCCATCACCGGCTGGATCATGCAGGGCAAGCGATCGGCCTGAGGCCGCGGTCTCGCGCGTGTTAGGCTCCGGCCGTGCCCGGCGCGGGGCAGCATCCATGGGACGCGGGCGACGCATTCTCCGTTGGGCATTGTGGCTGTTGGCGGCCCTGACCGTGGGCCTGGCGCTGCTCGGGTTCACGGCCGCCAACCTGTCGGCCGTGGGGACCCGCGCAGAGGGAGCGCGGCTCGCGCGCATGGAGCGGTCGCCCCAGTGGAGCGACGGGCAGTTCCAGGACGTGCTGCCGCGCGTGGAGCCGGATCTCCTGGCCACGCTCGAGCGCTGGCTCAGCGACGAGACCGCCCACCGCCGGCCCGAGCCCCCGATCGTACCGGTCAAGCGGTCGCGCGCGGACTTCGCGGCGCCGCCCGCATCGGGTCTGCGCGTCACCTGGCTCGGGCACTCCACCCTGCTCGTGGAGCTCGACGGCGCGACCCTGCTGCTCGATCCGGTCTGGGGCGAATACGTGGCGCCCTTCGCCTACGAGGATGCGCGGCGCTTCTATCCACCGCCGCTGGCCTTCGGTGAGCTGCCGGAGCTGGACGGGGTGTTGATCTCGCACGACCACTACGACCACCTGGACTATCCGACGGTCGTCGATCTGGCGCGCACGGAGGTGCGCTTCTTCGTGCCGCTCGGGGTCGGCGCGCACCTGGAGCACTGGGGCGTACCGGGTGATCGCATCACCGAGCTCGACTGGTGGGGCGAGGTCGAGGCCGGGGGCGTGCGGCTCGTGATGACGCCGGCGCGTCACTTCTCGGGGCGCTCGCTACTGCTCACCGACCGGGACTGCACGCTCTGGGCTGGCTGGGCGATCGTCGGACCCGAGCATCGCGTCTTCTACAGCGGGGACACGGCGATGTTCCCGGGGCTGGCAGAGATCGGACGGCGCCTCGGCCCCTTCGACGTCACGATGATCGAGGTCGGGGCCTACAACCAGCTCTGGGCCGACGTGCACCTGGGTCCCGAGCAGGCGGTGGACGCCCATCGCATGCTGCAGGGCGAGCTGATGATCCCGGTGCACTGGGGGCTCTTCGATCTGGCGATGCACAGCTGGACGGAACCGATCGAGCGCGTGCTGTCCGCGGCGCGGAGGCGCGGCGTGCGCGTGGCGTCGCCGCGGCCCGGCGAGAGCGTGGAGCCGGTCGAGCGGCCCGAGCCCAAGCGCTGGTGGCCACAGCGGCCGTGGCAGCGCGCCGACGAGGCGCCGGTGGTGTCCTCACACCTGTGAGGTGCGCGCGGGCGCCTCAGTCCTCAACCGTGGGCAGGCCGGCGGCGGTCCACGCGCCGTAGCCACCGTCGATCTCGTAGACCTCGCGGAAGCCGAGCTCACCCATCATTGTCAGCGTCTGCCCGCTGCGCCCGCCGGACTGGCAGTAGAGGAGGTACGGCACCTCCTTGTCGAGGGCGTCCACCTGGGTCGCGAAGTCGTCCCCGTAGAAGTCGAGCTGAACCGCGCCCTGCAGGTGGCCCCGCTCGAACTCGCCAGCGGTGCGTACGTCCAACACCACGAGCCCCTCCGGGGGATCCTCGAGGATCGCGAGCGCCTCCTCGGGCGAGACGGTCACGAGCACGGCGTCGTCGGCTGCCAGCGCGGGTGCGTCATCACCCAGCTGACCATCGTCCGCCGCCGGCGCTGGCGTGTCATTCCCCGCCTGGCCGTCGTCCGCCGCCGGCGCTGGCGTGTCATTCCCCGCCTGGCCGTCGTCCGCCGCCTGGCTGTCGCCTGCGGCCGTGTCAACGGGGTCGTAGCTCACCTGATCGTCGCACGCGATCAGGGCCAGCAGGCAGAGCAACGGAAGCGAGGCTTGGCGAGCGTGATGCAGCATCGTAAAGGGCTCCTCCGACGCGGTACTATAGGACACCGACCGAGGTGGGGCGAGCCCGCGACGGACAGACTCCAGCCTGCTAGAGTGCCCGATCATGCGCACGACAGTCGCCTTGTTCTGGATCACCTCGCTGTCGCTGGGGTGCGCCACCTCGTCCGGCTCCAGCATGGAGATGGGCGAGGCCGACGAACCACGGACCCGGGACGCCGAGATCGCGCCAGCCGAACCACCCGGCTCGGGCGCCGCGCCGGGCGGTTCTGGCGGGGAGCCGAGCGGATCCGGCGCGGACGTGATCGCGGTGGAGGCGAGCGGCAGCCCGGGCGACTACAGCTTCTCCGTGCGCCTGCGCAGCCCCGACACCGGCTGCGATCGATACGCGAGCTACTGGGAGGTGCTGACCGCCGACGGCGAGCTGCGCTACCGGCGCATCCTGGCCCACTCCCACGTGGACGAGCAGCCCTTCACCCGCTCGGGCGGCCCGGTCGCCGTCGAGCCCGACGACGAGTTGCTGGTGCGCGCGTACATGCACCCCGACGGCTACCGGGGCATGGCGATGGGGGGAACGATCGCGTCGGGCTTCGAGCCCACCGAGCTGGCCACGGACTTCGCGGCAGCGGTGGCGGATGCGGACCCGCAGCCGGGCGGCTGCGCCTTCTAGCCAGAGCCCACGAAGCGGGGTCTAGGGCTGGGTGGCGACGGGGGAGTTGGCGTAGAGGTAGTCGCCGTCGGGGGCGGCCGAGTGGCAGGGGATGCAGCCCATCGTGCCGCCGAGACCGACGGCGCCCGCGAGGGGCACGCCGGCCTCGTTCTGATCGAGCGAGCCGTCCGGCAGGTACTTGGCGAAGAACCAGTCGCCGGCCATGGGCGAGTAGCCCGCGACCTGCTCCATCACGGTCACCGCGCCGAGCATCGTGCCCGCCTCGTCCGCGTAGTTGTTCTTGATCACGATCGCGCCGGGAGCCATCGCGCTCGGGTCCGCCGCCGCGGCGGGGTTGAGGTGGAACGAGACGTAGGCGCCGTGCGGGCTGCCGCCGACCTGAATGCCTTCCCGGCCCGGGAAGGAGGGCCAGGTCTCGTAGCCCTGGATGCTCTGCCACAGCGTGGTGGCGCGCTCGACGTCGGCCGCACCACCGAACGCCGGTGCGGCGGCCATGTCCATCCCGGGCATCGCCGCGGGGGCGGCTCCGGGCATGTCCGTCGCGGCGGTCGCCGACATGTCCATCCCGGGCATCGGCGCCGCCTGCCCTGCGCCGCCCGCTTGCTGGGGGGAGGCCGTCTGACCGGTGCGCGTCGCCATGCGCGGGCTGTCGTCGCACGCAAAGAGGGACGTGGTGAGCGCGCAAAGCGCGATGGCTGCCGCGAGGCGCTCGTGGTTGCTGGATCTCATGACTCGACTCCTTCTCGATGCGTGTGCACCCACGCACGCCTTCCGGGTTTCCCCCTCCCCCGGATCGACCGGAGGCAGACGCAGCTGCGTCGCCCACCCCAGCGCGGGCCCCGTTGTAGAGACCGCGGGACGGGCGCGCAAGGATGAATGGGGCCACGCTCGGTCCGTCCCTGAAGTGAGTAACCGAAGCGGTGGGCCCGGTTGTCTCGGCGTTAGCTGCGGGTGCCGAGCGCGTCGCCTAATGCTCTGACAACAAGGTTCTGACCGCCTTGCACGACCGATCTCACACCCGCTGTGGCGTTGTCCTCCTCGAAAGGGGGGCTACCCTTCCTTCGTCGTCCGCCTTGCATCAGGCGCAAGCTCGAACGCGCCAACCGATCACAACTAGTGCTCGGCGAGGGGATCCGAGGGACGGGGCCCGTCACTCCTGCGAGTCATCAGGACGTGAGGCAGTCCGCATCCTCAACTCGAGCCCCTGCACGTACTGCGCGATCTCCTGCGACGAGGCCTCGCCGGGGATCGTTTCGGGCACGCGGAGTGTGGACAAGACCCAAGCGATGGTCGCCGGGGTGGCGCCGGCGTCCTTTTGACGGGCATCCTCGAGGTGGTCCTCGATGCGATGGCCCGCCTGCTCCAGGTAGTAGAGGTCGACGACGTCGCGAATCTCCGAGCGTGAAGCGAGTGTCGTGATCTTGTTGGCGATGATCTCCTCGACGGTGTCCATGGGCACTCCGTCGCGTGGCGGCTTGTCGTGCAACTGCACGCCGCGGTCCCGAACAAAGTCGACGCGGGTGCTCTCGGACCCACGGCTGAAGAGATAGCGGCGGTGGTCGGGCGCCGTCTGCAGCGGCTCCACCCGACACCCGACAGCCGCCGCCAGGGCGCGCGCCAGCGCATCCGCCTGTGCGATCGCTTCGTCCTCCGCCGTGAACAGGTCGAGGTCGTCGGTCGTGCGGTGACCGAGGATCCAGCCAACGAGGACACCTCCACCCGTCAGAAAGAAGCCGCAGTTGCGGTCAGCCAGCGCTCGCAGGACGTCTCGTTGCAGCGTGGTGAGGCGGTCGATGCCCATCGCCCAGCCCTACGTCAGGTATCCGTCTCGATGCCAGCCCTCCAGGAGGTAGCGCCAGAACCCCCGCCGTCGACCGAGGTAACGATCGATGGACGAGCGTCGCTCCCACACTGCCTGCGGCGACACGAACAGCCACACGTCCGTATCGCGGGCCTCTCGCATGAGCTTTCCAACCAGACGCGCCCACTCCGCCTCGTCCGCGGACTCGAGCGCGGATCGAAAGCCTGCCACCGTGGTGTCCTCGTCCCACAGGAAGTATGGGCGCACAGACGCATCATCGAGATCGGTAGAGAGCCGGGCCATGGGTTCGTGCAAAGTCTAGCATACGCAAGACAGCTCGCCGCCCTCCGCCCTCACTCACCGCCCTCACTCACCGAGGCCCTCACTCACTCACCGGCCCTCACTCACTCACCGAGGGGCCCTCACTCACTCACCGAGGGACTGGGAAGTCTGTCGGTTCGCATGACGCGTCCCCGGGATCACATGCACTCCTGGCCTATTGCGTGGCCTTCACGATCGCGAGCACGAGACAGACGAGGCCGAGCGCGAACTGCGTGCCGATTCCGTACCAGAACCGGATCGGGCTCTCCGTCCTGGAAAAGCCCAGGGGTTCCGCGAGCGCCACGCACTTGCCCCGACGAAAGCCCGTGAAGGCGACGGAGAGGCCGAACGCAGCGACCAGCAACAGCGTGAAGAATCCAACGGGATCTGACAAGAATCCTCCTGGCAACCCACGCCACGGCATATCACGCGAGCGCCATGCGGTGGCGGAACGTGTCAACAGGTTTGAGACAGTCGGCGCGTGAGTTCTATGTAGCGCTCGAGGTTTCAGGCTGAGGCATCGTCGCCCCGGGCAGGTTGATCATCGTGATGTCGTCGCTCGTCGCTGGCATCGGCCACAGCTTCGCCAGCGCGTCGCCGTCCGCTGCGAGCACGACGTCCAAACGGAGGATCCAACGGAGGATCCCGGAGGATCGATCCGAGAGACCGGGGACGAACGAACGGACGGAGGATCGATCCGAGAGACCGGGAAGTCTGTCCAGAAGTCTGTCCAGCGAACGGCGCCGTCCTGCGGCGGCCGCCGGCGGTTGCGTCCGATCCCGCCGCAGCCGGTCGCGCAACGCCTCGATAGCATGTACGCCACCGCCGGCACGGCCCTCGCATCCGCGCTGGGGCGTGACGGCTCCTCGCATCATCGTCCCTGGTGCCACCACCGCCATCACCCGGCGCACCACCATGCGCAAGGCCTTCCTCGCGC
>JAPPOT010000545.1 GCA_028817855.1 Myxococcales bacterium | reverse complement strand
GGTGAGCGCAGGATCGGCCTCGTCGCCGATCAGGGTTCGACTACCGGTGCACGCCCCAAGCGCCACCACCAGAACAAGGATCGATGCTCGCATACCGGATACTCCCACCGCCCAGACGTCCCCACGCCGGGCGGAGCTCAGCCTACCAGAAAGCGGGCGGACGCGCCCGCGCCCGAAAAGCCCAGGACACGCCACGGAAATCCGCCGCTGCTAGGTTGGCCGGCGCACAAGGAGACCCTCGATGAGCTCGAATGCCCAGCGCTGCGCAACTTGCTACGGGGAGGGGGCGGTCGGCGGCCAACACGGTCCGGAGGCCTGCCCGGACTGCCACGGGCTCGGCACATTGCCCTCCGCCACGGTGCTCACCGAGCGGCGCCTGCGCGAGCTCGAGGCGGGCTACGCGAGCCGCGGCGATCAGGTCGGCCAGGACGTGGCCTGGCTCGCCGGTGAGGTCCGCCGCGCGCACCACGCGTTGATCCAGATCCTGGCTGCCAGCCAGGATGCGGAGCAGGACGATCCGACCTCGGCGCAGATCCGCGGGCTGGCCAACTCCGTGCTCAACCTCTACGGCTGAGCCCGGACGGCCGCGATCACTTCAGGATCACGAACATGCCGCGGCCCTCGCGCACGATGCGCAGCCGCAGCGGCTTCTTCTTGGAGGCCTGGGACAGCAGCTGGCTCGCCTGCTTGAGGCTCTTGACGGCGCTGCCCCTCACGGCGGCCAGTAGGTCGCCCGGGCGCAGGCCAGCGCGTGCGGCGGGCGAGTCCGGTTTGACCTGTGCGATCACGACTCCGGTCTTCTGCTCGATCTCGAAGCGCTGGCGCAGCTCGGGCGTGAGCTCACTCAGGCCCAGGCCCCAGTATCCCTTCTCGCTGGGGGGTGCACCTCGCTGAACCACCTTGTCTTCGTCGCCCGGTAGTGCGCCGAGCTGAACGACCAGGTCGCGCTGCTTGCCATCGCGGAAGACGCGCAGCGCCACCTTCGTGCCGGGCGGTGTCTGGGCGATGCCGTTGCGGAAGGACACCACATCATCCACCTCCTTGCCGTCGCGGCTGACCACGATGTCGCCTGCCTTCAAGCCGCCCTGTGCGCCCGGCCCCCCGGGAGCCACGTCCTGGATCAGCACGCCGTCCTTGCCACCGAAACCGAAGGTCTCTGCCAGCTCCTTGCTCAGATCGGCGATGTAGACGCCCAGGTAGCCGCGCACGACGCTGCCGTGATCGACAAGCTGATCCATCACCGCCTTCGCCATGTTGACGGGGATCGCAAAGCCCACACCCTGGTTGCCACCGCTGCGTGACGCGATAGCCGTAGTGATTCCGATCACGCGCCCGTCCAACCCGACCAGCGGACCGCCCGAGTTGCCGGGGTTGATGGCCGCGTCGGTCTGAATGAAGTCCTCGTAGTCGGCGATGCCCACGTTGCCGCGCCCGATGGCGCTGACGATGCCGGCGCTGACGGTCTGCTTGAGCCCGAAGGGCGAGCCGATCGCCATCACCCACTCGCCGACCTCGAGCTCGGTCGAGTCGCCCAGGGTGGCGGCGACGAGTCCGCTCTTGTCCTGATCGTCCTTGATCTTGATGACCGCGATGTCGGTCTTGGGATCGGTCCCGACGATCTCGGCGTCGAGCTCGCGATCGTCGTACAGCACGACCTTGAGCTCGTCGGCCCCACCGACCACGTGGTTGTTGGTGAGGATGATGCCACTGGGATCGACGATCACGCCGCTGCCCATGCCCTGACGCTTCTGCTTGCGGCCATTGCGCCCCTGACCGGGCAGGCCGCGAAAGAACCACTCGAAGGGGCTGCCCTGGCCTCCCACCTCGACCGTGCTGACCGCCGTGATCGACACCACCGCGGGACGCACCGCCTTGGCCACCTCGATGAACTGGCGCCGGAAGTCCGCTGGCTCCACGACGCGCGGCAGCACCGGTGTGCGGGCCTTGGACGCGGCCGGGGGCGTGGCGTCGGTCTGGGTGGAGGCCGTGCCACTGCACGCCAGACAGATCAAAACGCCAACAATTCCGAGTGCTTTACGAGACGACATGGGTTCTCCGGGAAAAATCGCACCCAACATAGGCCGCGCGCGGGCCCAGTCAACCGGCGGGCCGCGCCAGCTTTTCCCGATCGGCGAGGCGTGCGATGGTGGATCTCGGGTGCGAGAGGGTTAGTGCGCAGTACGCGGGAACAGGTCCTTCTGTGGCTGGTGGTGACGTGGGCCTCTGGCTGCGCATTCGATCGCGACCCGCTCCTGCCGAGCGGGTCCTCGCGGACCGGCAACGGAGGTGTCGTGGTCACAACCGACGACGGCGAGGACCCATTCCGCAACGGACCGCAGGGCAGCGACCCGAGCGGGCCCCCACCCCCGGCGAGCGCCGGTGACGGCGACGAGCCGGTGGACTACGAGGACCTGCCCCCGCTGACCTTCGACGACGCCTCGATCCCGGAGGATCCCTCGACCGACCCGGGTGGCGGCGACCCCGGCACCGATCCCCCGGCACCCATGGGGCCGCGCCCACCCGGCGACGCCCTCGCGCTGTGCACGATCGACGCCGGCTGCAAGGACGGGCTGGTCTGCTACGACTCCGCGCCCGGCTTCTGCACTCAGCCCTGCGACGAGGAGAACACCGAGTGCGCCGAGCAGATGGGGCACGCCATGGCCTGCGACGTCGAGGCGGAGGCCTGCCGACCCCGCTGCGGCGACGGCGCGGAGTGCCCGGCGGGCTACAGCTGTAGCGGCACGGTCTTCAGCGAGAACCGCCACTGCCTGCCTGACTTCGTGGAGGGCAGCGGTGACCGCCAGGCCCTGGAACCGTGCGACCTGCTGCACGGCGACAGCGACTGCCTGCTGGGCC
>JAPPOT010000809.1 GCA_028817855.1 Myxococcales bacterium | reverse complement strand
GCGCTCGAAGCACAGGGCCTCCGTGTCATTGCCCGCATCCACGCCCCCATCCTCCTCGTCTCTCCCCCGTGATGCGTCATCAGACCCCGCACCACCCGGACCCGCGAAGACCTCGACGCACCGCGCATTGTCAAACGCGTCGCACGCACCTGGATCGCCGTCGCAGCTCGCAACGCAGACCCCGTCGACCGGGCCGCCCCCGTAGTAGCGCGCCTCACGCGCCGCAAGGCAGAACGCTTCCGTTGGGCAATCCCGATCCGTCATGCACTCGGCCCCGAGAGCTTCGCGCCGTGGTGCACCCGCGTCCGGGATCGGCCCGACGCACTCGCAGGGCCCCCACTCGCCCGGATTGCCCATGCATATCCGCGCCGCCCGGCAGCCCTCGGCCCGCTCACACGCGAGCCGCTCGCCTCGCGCGCACTCGCCGACAAGCTCCGCCCCGTCGTCGCAGCCAGCGACGGCCCACAACACCCAGCCGACAACGAACGCCCAACGCATCATGGCGAAACTCGTCCGGCGTTCATGCAACACTGCCTGCCCATGGGCAAGTACCACCAGGTCATCTATCTGGGCCTGATCGCGCAAGCCTGCTCCCCGGAATCTTCGCCGCATGCTCAGGTGCGCGTGGCGGCGATCGTCGATGGCACCCCCGCCCCCGACAGCACCGCCGTCGTTTCCATCACCCACCGCGACGGCACGGACCACTGCTCTGGCGCGCTCATCGCCCCAACCCTTGTTGTCACCGCAAAGCACTGCCTCTTCCGCAGCGCCGCCACCACCGATGAGCCCCTGCCTCCCGACGCCTTCCGTATCGGATTCGGCCCCGAGCGGGACTTTGGCGATCAACGCACGGCCGCTTCCATTGCGTGGATCGGAATGCCCGACGAGCGCAACGTCGCCGACGCCGTCGAGGCAGGCGAGGACGTCGCGCTACTCCACCTCATGGCGCCCGCGCCTGATGCAGCCACTCCGTTTGTGGTCCGGCGCAGCTACCGTCCCGCGCCCGAGGACCGGCTCACGCTCGCCGGCTTCGGCGTCTCCGACCCAAGCGCCGCCACGGCCGGCGTTCGCCATCGAGGTACCGCGACTCCCACGGCGTTCGATCTCGACACCGGGATCCTTCAACTCGAGGGCGGCGCAGCGGCTTGCCTCGGCGACTCGGGTGGCCCAATCCTGTTCGAGGGCGAGCTCGTCGGCACCGTCACCCGCATTGGCGGCGGCGCCGACGCCGGTCCCTGCCAGTCCAACCTCACCTTCGCCAGCACCATCGACAATCCCCGGGTCCGAGCCCTCATCCTCACCGCATGCGAAGAGGCCGGCGGCTGCCCGCGGTCGTCTCCAGATGCGGGGGCACTCCGAGACAACGACGCTGTTGGGGCAAGGCCACCGTCGGACGTCCAGGTGCCTGATGGGCAGGTCTCCGATGCCGGCATCGTGGTCGAGGGTCGGCAGAAGGGCGGCCAGTTCCGCTCGGGCTGCGCCGCTATTCGTCGAGGTCCGCCCTCGATAGGCCTCGTAAGTCTCTTGCTCGTGCTGGTGCTCCCTTTGAGGCGTCGCGCTCGGTTGCGCTAAGAGCAATCGCACATCGAGGCGCGTTGCCGATCGCACCTCGCGCGCACAGTGATGTTCACGGCGCGCTTGGTGTCCACGCGGAAACAGCATGCAGAACCGCAAGCTAGCGCGGTGCTGTCCCAATCGAGGTTAGTCAGGTCAGGGCAGTACAAGACTGCGCCGCAACTCCAATCACAAATTGCCGCTTGCACCCAAGCTCGCCATCTGCAAAGCCTGCCCCGAAGTCACTGCTAGTCGTTCTGGGGGGGAGTGGCAGCAAGCAGCCATCCACCGGCGCGTCGGCCGGGTTGGGAGAGTCCGGCGTCGCATCGGTACGTCCGACCTTCCGGATCGTCTCGGCGAAGGAGACGTGCAAATGCGTGTCCATCCATGCTCGCGGAACATCGAGCTCCGATCGGCGTCGGTGCTCGGCCTGACGCTACTCGTCTTCGTGGCCGCATGCGGAGATGGGGGCTCTTCAGGTCCCGGAGCATCCGGGGCCGAGGCGTCGCCCGAGGTCGTTTCGGTCGAGTCCGGCGAGGTGGTCGCGGGGTTTGTTTCGGGTCAGCTCCGACGCCCATTCGACCTCGCATCGTTCGACATCACGAAGCACCCGATCACGAACGAGCAGTTCGCTGCCTGCGTTGGCTCAGGCGCTTGCGACGAACCGGCGCCGGATGCGTGCACGGAGCAGGCCCACCGTCATCTCGAGGGCTACGATCTCGCGGATCCCCGCTCACCGGCGGTCTGCGTCGGCGCCGGCAACGCCGCGGCGTACTGCGACTGGGCCGGTGGCCGTCTACCCACCCTGACGCAGTGGCTACGAGCCGCTCGCGGTCCAACGCCAGCACCGTACGCCTGGGGAACGCGCCACCCGACTGCACGACGCACCCACGTGTGGATGGTCTCGTGCCGCCCGATCCTGCACGGCCGAACGCCCTCGCGCGCTTCGCCCCCTGCGCTGCGATTCACCACGAGGCCTCGCTTCGCGTTGGCGTCCATCCCGGCGCGGCCTCTCCGGCCGGCATGGAGGACGTGCTGTCCGTTCCTGCGGAGTTGCTCAGTACCCATCGTGACGCGGAGTTCGCAGGCTGCCGGCAGCGCTTCGGAGCCTGCCTCGCCACCGAGCTCACTCCGGGCGCCATCAGCGCCGCCATCGCCCACCCGGCCGAGGGCGGGGTGCACACACCGTACGCCTTCCGCTGCACCTTCTAGGAATCTGCCATGGCAAGCACCCCACGAAGCAACTTCCTCCTGGGCGCTGTCTCGGCGCTCTTTGCGACCCTGACCGCGTGTGAAACGCCTTCCCAGCCGGCCACTTTGGCAGTCAGCGGCCACAGCCTCGGGGTTAGCGGCGGCGACGTGCCGCTGCCGGTCGTCCCCTGCGAGACCGGGAGCAGCCCGGGTGACGTCGGCGACTGCGATCCGACCCAGCGCGAGCTGGCCTGGGACGGTACCTATGCCGAGCTTCTCGCGGCCGACGCCCTGGCCGAGTGCACGCTGATGCACGACGTCACGATCGGCGGCGAGAACATCATCTTCGTGGACTGGCACGAGGAGATGTTCATCAAGATGGAGAGCGCGCTGTGTTTCGACACCACGCCCGTCATCACCGATCAAGGGCGCTCATCACGCTGGCTCGACCACCGCAAGGACGAGGCGTGCAACTCGCATGCCGGGACCGGTCTGCCCGCCGCCCTCGAGGTGGACGAAACAGGCTGGCAGGGTGAGACCACCTCACCTTTCTACGTGCCTCCAACTTCCAATCTGACCGGAGGGCTCTCCGAGCACTACTACGCGCAGCAGATCGTCACCGACGCCTTCATCGATCTGTGCGTGGCCCAGCGCCTCAACGCCCAACTCGACTCGGTTCAAGTTGCCTTCGCTTCTACGGGCGAGCTGCGCCAGCTCAGTGGGCTCATTCAGGATCGCGCCACGGCGGCTCTCCATGTGAACGTGCTCCTGCTTCACGCCTTCAGCATCGAGGATGCCGCCAGCGTGACGGAGGAGGAGCGTCTGGAGCTCCTGGTGGAGTGGGCGCAGTGGGCTGCCGCCGAGCCGCTCGAATCTCCCGGCGGTCAGGCGCTCACGCTGCTCGGGGAGAACCTCCAGCTCGCAGTCAAGCTCCTGATCGACTCCACGGAGCGCTCCTTTGAGCAGGAGTTGCGGCAGCCCGATGCCCACGGAGGCTTCGGGAGCTATGCGATGGGCGACGACGCGACATTGCTCGTGCCTACGGGGCACGACACGCTGGGTGTCGCGCGCCCCGATGCGCTGTCGATCCGCCTTCGCGGCCCGCGCGTGCGTGCGTTGGCTGGTGTCCTGGGCCCGGTCTCCGACTACGCCGACCCGGCGCTCCAGTACCAACCAGCCGGGCAAGGCACCTACGATGCAGGGACCGAGACCGTCGACGATCTCGTCGGCCTGTCGGCGTCTGGACCACTGCACGCGCGTGCGGCCGTGGTCGACATGAGCGCACCCGAGATCGGCGTGCTCCTGGGGCTCGCGCGCAGGGCCGACGCCGTGGAGCTCAGCGGCCAGAACGATCGCATCGACTTGAACCAGAACGGGGATGCGCTGTTCGAAGCGGTCGAGCTGCTCCTGCGCGGGGAGCAGCCGGACTGCCTGGATCCCGATGGAGACGGTATCCCAGCCTCGCAGGACGCCTGCGGCGCGAGCCCTGCCGGGTTCGTCTCGACCTTGGCCGAGGATCTGGACGCCGATGGTTGTCGCGACTCGGACGAGGACACGGACGACGACGGGGACACGATCGAGGATGCCGCGGACAATTGTCCTTTGACCCCGAACGCAGGCCAGACCGACAGCGACTCCGATGGCACCGGCGATGCCTGTGAGGGTGGAGCCGGCACGGACTTCGATGGCGATGGTATCGACGACGCCGCGGACAACTGCCGTGTGCTCGCGAACCCCGGACAGCTCGATAGCGATGGCGACGGGGCCGGGGATGCCTGCGATCTCGACGATCGATGTGGCTCCGAGGTGACCGACGATGACAACCTGGTGACCGAGCGCTTCGGGATTGTGCGAGCCCATGCGCGCACGCTGGTCACCGGCCTGGTCGAGCACATCTTCGGTCGCCCGTCCGACGCCGATCCGGCGGATGGCGTGCTGGACTTCGCCTCCACGGGGCTCGAGCTACCGGTGGATCTCGTGGAGCGGGTCTCCGGCGAGCACTCCTTCGAGCCACTCGATGGTGGCACTGGAACCCCTGCCTTCGATGCCGTGGGTGCCGTGCTGCACCTCGACCCAAGCTTCACTCTCCAGAGTGGCGTCGACGCGCTGATGTCACATGCCTGGGCTCACACCCAAGCCTCTCCTGCCACGTACAAGGCCAGGGCGCGGCCGCGACTCGATGTGAGCCTGCAGGGCGCGATTCCAATGTTGGTCCTGACGCGGCATTGGCTGCTCAAGGCCCGCAACGACGTGCCGGATCTCTTTAGCGCTGCCTCCACGAGCCTGGCGCTGATCGACGCAGCGATTGGGCCGCGCTCGGTCATCATCACACCCGTGGTCGAGGATGTCGTGGATCCGGGGCCCGACGGTGCGGACGGCTCTCTGGCGGACCAGCCCTTCCCATTGACAGAGGGAAACGTGCGCCTGATCCCGTCGCGTACCGACGATCTCGGAGGGCTGCGCTACGACTCCAATCCAGACGACCCAGGCAACACTTGGTTGCGCTGGCGCGGTGCGGATGCCTACAATGTCGAGATCTACCGCGCCGACGGCGACAGCTACGGCGTGAGCAACGTAGCGTGGCTCACGACGCCGCTGGACAGGGCCGTAGAGGCCTCCGACTGTGGCGGGACGCCGACACCAGGATGCGATCTCGGCTTCACCGCCGGCGCCACCACTGACTTGCCGGAAGTCGGCGCGGAGCTCGCGAGCTTCACCGTCGATGTGCCGGCCGATGACGCCCTCGTCGCCCTCGCCTACGAGCCCGCGGAGGGCGCCGAGGAGGTGACGATCTTTCGTGGCCGCCTGGATCGCGGGTTCCCCGCCTTTGAGCCCCTCAAGCTTTCGCAGACGACCTTCGGCCGTGCGTTCGCCCATGGCGGAGCCCTCCAGGCGCGCGTCGAGCGTGCCTGGCAGCCGCACCAGACCAATTGGTCCGAGCCCGCCTATGATGCCTTCGGCATCCGGCGGGACTGGAGCCCCGTGGGGGATGCATCCCTCCACGGAGGAGCCGTGGGCGAGGAGGCATACCAGTACTTCCTTCGTGTGGCCGAGGACGCTGCGGGTGACGCCACCCAGGCCATCCAGAGCGCGTTCGACACCTTGATCGCCCAGAGCCTGGACCAGCTCGAAGCGGAGGCGGCAGAGGAGCGCGGTCAGACGCTTGCGGAGCTGGAGCTGCAGGGGATATGCGGGCCGAGTGAGGACTGCGATCCGCTCTGCGTCGCCGGTGATCCCGAGTGCGCGGGCGCGGCTGTGAGGTTGCCGCTGTGTCCGGACGCACCGCGTCGCATCGACATCACCCTACCGCTCGTGGCCACGGCGGCCGACGTGTCTCTCGACGTGCCGCCGGGTTGGGCGGACTGCAACAACTCGCTCGAGATGCCGGCCGCGGATGAACGCGGACAGTGTGTCGAGTTCCTGACGGACGTGGGGAGCGTCATCGGGCAGCCCTTCGCCGACGACTCGGGAGACCACGTCTTTCCCCTCGCGCGGGCCGTCTTGGCGCAGCGCGATCGGGCCAATCCCGCGTTCGACGAGTTCCGGGGAGGCGAGCTCGAGGGGCTCTTGCTGGAGCAGTGGGCAGCATGGCGCTCGCTGGAGCAGGCGATCGCCGCCGGGCACGCGGCGGTGATGACCAACTTTCAGGCGTTGCAGGTCGCAGAGATGCAGCAGAGCGTGGCGTCATGCGCAACCGCGGTCGCGCACGAGGAAGCCGCCGCCGAGTTCCGCCAGCGATTGGCAGCTCGAGTGGGCATCGACGAAGACATCGAGGCCCTTCGGTACGAGCAGCAGGCCTACGTGACGGAGGTCTTCGGTGCCATCGCAGGCCACGACGTGGCCTGCGGAGATGAAGCGCGCGAGCGTGCCATCGCGTCACAGTTCTCGTACAGCAGTGCTGGGACGAACGACAGGTTCATGGACGCTGCTGATGAAATTGCAGCTGAGCAGGCGTTGTCGGGAGCTCATTGTGGCACCCGATGGGTTTGCAGCGGCTACCCCGCGACTCCGGCCAACCGGACGGGGAGGCGCCGCGTTGTGGTCGGCACGGACGACCCTGACCCAGTTCCACCCGACGGGGGGACGTGCACCATCGAGTCCACGAGCGCGAAGTGCCACGTGGATGGCGTGAGCTTCAACTCGGGCGCCTTCATGTCCTTTGAGCAGAGCTGTGATCAGGCGACGAACGCGGCCCGAGTCGCGGCCGCGACAGCCAGCAGTCGGGCTCAGGCGGTCCAGAGCCGCATCGACAAGCTCCAGGAGGAGCTCGATTTGGTTGATAACCAAGCGCCTGTGTTTGCCGCGCGCGTGGCGCTGGCACACGAGCAAGAGGCGCTGGCTGTGACCGGCTTGACCCGAGCGGCGCGTGAGCTTGGAGCCCAGGAGTCCAGTCAGTTGGGAGCGATCCAGGCCGCGTACTCCGCACTGCTTCAAACCAACGCCAAGATCGCAAATGCTGTCCAGCGTGCCGAGATCCGCAGGGCCAGCGTGGCCGTGGAGCAAGCCATCGCCGCGGAGACCGTGCAGGCGCGCTTCGCGCTGAAGCAACGGCACAGGAATTACGAGCTCTGGCGCGCGCGCGCACTCGCGGAGAATGCTCGGCGCCTGGCGGTCGCGGCACGGCGCGCGATCGAGTCGCGTTTCGTCGTCGACATGTCGCAGATGCACTCGGACGAGGTCTTCGTGCAGGCACCGTCCAGCTGGGCCGACGAGGTCTACGACTCGGACCTCAAGCCTCCGGCGGCCCTGGGAAGCACGGGTGGACCCGCGACCGCGGACGAAGGTCTCGCGAATGGATCGGTCTACATCAACAAGCTCGAGGACTACGTCGCCAACCTGCGGCTCTTCGTCAACGGCTACGCCGTGGAGCGGCCCACCGCCGCGGTCCGCTCGGACACCGAGGCCTTGCAGCTGCCCGGCCCGGCCCGCTCCCTCACCGAGGTTACGGATGAGGGGTTGACCTACAGTTACATCGATCCCCAGTCCGCGGGCTGGACCTTCTACTGCGAAAACATCGACAGCTGGTTCCCGTACCCGGCGGCATCCGAGCTGGCCTTCCAGAGCTTCGACCTCTCGAGCGCATGTCACGGCGTCGCGCCCACACGCGCGCGCCTCGGCTTCTGGCTCGACCCCTGGGGTCGACTCGAGGGCGGGCTTGCCCAGCCGCCCTACGCGGCGCGCCACAACGCTCGCTGGCGCCGGCTCGCGATCAACCTCGTCGGTGCCGGGCTCCGCGACTGCAGCCGTGCAACCGACTCTGCGGCCTGCTACGCGGAGCCCTTCCTCCGCTACCACCTGCGCCACGTGGGCCCCGCCTGGGTGACCAACTACGAGCTCCAGTGGCGCCAGCTCGATCTTCCGGTCGCCCAGATCGAGGGCGCGAAGGCGCTCGCGACCGAGGAGTGGGTCGACCCCGTGTCCCGCAACTTCAACACGCCGGAGCTCAGCAGCGTCGCAAGACCCGAGTACGCGGGCAGGCCGCTCGGTGGCGCCTACGAGCTGATCCTCGAGCTCACGCCCGACGTCCGCGTCGAGCGCATCGAGCGGATCCAGCTCTTGACCGAGACCGACTACTGGGTCCGCCAGGACGGCGGCGCGCCAGGCAGCGCGACCGACCCGGGCAGCATGTGTGGTGACGGCATCACGGAAGGCGCGGAGCTCTGCGACGGCGCCGACTGTCCCACCAGCTGCGACGATGGCGACAGCTGCACCACGGAGGTGCTGCTCGGCTCCCACATCCTGTGCAACGCCCAGTGCAGTGTCACCACGATCGACACCTGCATCGATGGGGATCAGTGCTGCCCCGCCGGCTGCGACGCCACTACGGACGACGACTGCGCCGTCTGTCAGGACGGCGTCCAGGAGGGCAGCGAGGAGTGTGACGACGGCGCGGAGTCCGCCGCCTGCGATACCGACTGCACAATCGCGGAGTGCGGTGACGGGCTGACGAACGCCACCGCCGGCGAGCTCTGCGACGGCGACTGCCCGGTCGCGTGCGACGACGGTGACGCGTGCACCGACGACCTGTTGGTAGGCAGCGAGCTGACCTGCGATGCCTACTGTGACCATCCCCCGTTTGCGGCCTGCGTGGACTCGGATGGTTGCTGTCCCACGGGCTGTGCCGGCCTGGACAACGACTGCACGGACACGGACGGCGATGGGATTGCGGACTACCTGGACGGCTGTCCCAACGATCCCTTCATGGCAGGACCCGATGCCTGTGGCTGCGGTCTCGCGGCCTGTGATCGCCCTCTCACCGTGCTCGGCGCGAGCCTCGAGGCCTGGTATGACGCCGACGATGGCGCGACGGTGATGCAGGCCACCGGTGTCAGCCAGTGGGACGACAAGAGCGGAAACGGTCATCACCTGCTGCAGGGCACGGGCTCGATGCAGCCGACGCTCGTCAATGACGCTTCCGGGCAGAATGGTCGAAGTTTCCTTTCGTTCTCGCGGACCTCGGACCAGCACCTCGAGAGCCTCGGCGACTTTGCCTTCACAGAAGGGGACCGGCCGTCACTGATGATCGTGGGGAGGTACCGGAGTCCTGCAAGCGGAGCGACCGAGTACCTTGCCTCGATTAACGGGCCGGGCGCTTCCACGTTCATGAGCGCGGCCAAGGGCTCGACCGATGAGGTGGAGCTCACGGTCCATCACAACAACGGTGGTGGGGGGGATGCCGCGGAGACGCTTGCGCTCGCCCGGGCAGACGCCACGGTGGGACTGTTCGAGGTGCACTTCCTGACAGGGGCGGTCACCGCCGCCTGGAACGGGCGGGAGTCCGCGGGCGCCATTGGCCACGCGCTGGGGACGCGAGCCGATTCGGGTGGCGATTCGCTGGCTGTCGGGACTGCGGCCTCCGGCTCTCCAAGCCTGTCCGGCGATGTGGACGCCTATGAGGTCTTCGTGCTCAACACGGAGCCGACGACGGCGCAGCGCCAGGCCCTGCGGGAGTATCTTGCGGACAAGTACGAGATCGCTGACCTGGTCGGCGATCCTCTCAGCATCTTTGGCACGAAGCTGCGCCTGCACTACAGGCCAGACCTGGGCGCGACGTTGGTCAACGGGGACTACTCGAGCCTCGGGAACCAGGGCGTCGCCGTGGGTGCCGATCTGTCACAGAGCGACCCCTCCCTACGCCCAACGCTCCTTGCCGGCGCGGGACCAAACGGCACGAACGTCATGTCGGTCGGTTGGTCGGACTACATGCTGGCGAGTGGCGGGACCTTCATCGATGCGGGCAAGGAACTCCAGATGTACGCCGTCCTCGACTGGACGTCGAGTGCCGGCAACCAGCGCACGTTCGCGATCGGGCACGCGAGTCAGTCGAGCGACTGGGAGCTTTATTTCCAGCGCAACGGAGATCTCTTCTCCAGCAACATCTGGGTCGACACTACGAGCAACGCTGCGACCTCGCTCCCGGCTGGTGGACTCTTCGACGGCTACCACCTATGGAGCTCGACGTACGACGGGAGCTGGCACCGAATCTACCAGGACGATGTCATTCCACCCGGCGGGAATGTGTCCGTTGCAGCCTCGGGTGGCTCACGCAGCGCGGTGACCCGCATCGTCCTCGGCGCCGCGATCGATCTCAACAACCCCGCGGCAGTCGACGTGAGCGAGATCCTGATCCTGGATGCGCCGGCGACCGCTGAAGAACACGCGGCCGTCATCGACTACTTCAATGCGCGCTACGGCTTCTCGATGTGACGCTCGCGGAGCCCACCATGCGCAGGTCAGGCCCGAGACTCCACTCCCTCCGGCGCCACACCCGCGTGGCGGCCTGGCTGCTGGTGCTCGCCATGTGGCACGCCAGCATCCTGCCGCCCCCGATTCGCGCTCAAGAGGGGGAGCCCGCTGGCGAGCTCGTCCCCGCCGAGGGTCCGCCCCAGTCCGACATGAGCGGCCTCGGCGAGGGCGACTACGACGAGTCCACCGTCGACGCCCTCGGCCGCCACTTCGCCGAAAACGAGACCGAGTCTGCCGGCGAGAGCGCCCTGCCCACCGAGCTCGAGGACGCGGAGGCCATCCTCGCGGCGCTGCCCAAGGGCGGCGGCGCCATCTCGCCTCAGGCCACCGCCATGCCCACCGGCCCGGCCACCAACCTCGGCATGGGCGAGAGCTTCAGCACCCACCTCTCCTCGGGCGGCGTGTCCTACATGGTGCCATTCAGCCTGGCAGCAGCCCGCGGCCTGGTGCAGCCGCGCCTCGACCTCACCTACACCTCCTCCGGTGGCTTCGGTCTCGCCGGTGTCGGCTGGTCGATCGGCGCCTCGGCCATCCAGCGTCAGACCGATCGCGGCGTGCCCCGCTATGACGACCGTGCCGACTGGCACGCGGGCCAGGATCGCTTCCTCTTCGGTGGCGCCGAGCTCGTCCCCATCTGCACCGTCGCCGGCGCCTCCTGCAGCGGCGCCCAGCCCGGCGAGGTGATGCCCGCCTGGGCGGACGGCTGGCAGTACTTCCGCGCGCGCATCGAGGGCGGCTTCCTGCGCTTCTTCTGGTCCCCCGACCACCTCACCTGGCGCGTCCAGGGCCGCGACGGCAGCAACATGGAGCTGGGCCTGCCGCTCGACGGCACGGGCTACGAGGGCGGCCTCGCGCGCAACCCCGACCGCGCCGAGGAGGTCTTCGCCTGGCACCTGGTGCGCCAGTACGACAGCCAGGGCGGCGCCAACGACGCGGCCGGCCCCACCCCCCACAACACCATCCACTACCGCTACTTCGAGGACGGCGGCACCCACTACCTCAGCGACATCTACGACACCTCGCCTGCCGCCGACCCGACCAGCAGCGACCTTGCGACCTTCGCCCACCACACACACCTGCGCTACGAGGCGCGCCCGGACCCCGCCAGCTCCTTCCGCCAGGGCTGGCTCACCCAGGTGCGCTTTCGCCTGCAGGGCGTCGACGTCACCGCCAAGCCCTTCGAGGGCGGCACCGGCGCACCGCGCAGCCTGACCCGCCGCTACCACCTCGAGTACGACGAGAGCCTGCACCGCTCGCTGCTGCTCTCCGTTCAGATGGAGGGCCGCTGCCAGCAGGAGATCCTCGAGGACAGCGACGAGCTGCTGCCCGACACCGCCTGCGAGCGTCTGCCGGCAGTCCGCTTCGGCTACGAGCAGGTGACCGGCCCGCAACAGCCCCTGCTCGACAGCCAGGGCCTGGCCTTCCAGGAGTTCGACGAGCGCGTCCACGTCCTCGCCACCAGCCCGCCCCACTCCCTCGACGAGGAGCTGACGGCCCTGATGGACATCGATCGCAACGGCTTGCCCGATGTGCTCGTGACCGCCCCCGGCTCCTACGACGACGAGCACGGCCTCTACCTGAACGGCCTCGATGCTGCCGGCGATCGCGGCTTCGACACAGTGCGCCTGATGGGCCTGCAAGCCGCCGGCTCGGTGCTCGACCCCGGCGGGCTGATGCTCGACAACAGCAACGTCGCCCCCCTCGACCTGGACGCCGACGGCACCATCGACCTGATCCACATGCCGGCGGTACGCAGCTACAGCGTCTTCAGCCCCGAAGAGACCGCCGCCGGCCGCTACGAGTGGGTCGGTCGCCCCGTCGCCACCGCCGATGGCCAGGACGTCAAGATCGACTTCACGCGCGACGCCGACCAGACGCGCGTGATGGACGTCAACGGCGACGGCTTCGTCGACATCGTCTACAGCTCGCCCACCGAGATCCAGACATTCCTCTCCCTGTCCGCGTACCCCGGCGGAGACGGCCAATTCGGGCACGGCAGCTGGACCAGCGACGCCAGCGCCGACCTCAGCACCGACCCGATCGTCGCCTGTGCCCCCTGGAGCGCCGAGCCCGTGCGCTTCGACGACCCCGAGGTCCACCTCGCCGACATGAACGGCGACGGCATGGCCGACATCGTGCGCGTGCGCTCGGGCCAGATCCTCTACTGGCCCGGCCGCGGCAATGGCTTCTGGGGCACGGGCGCCCGCGACGACTGCCTGAGCGCCGGCTTCGCCGAAGACCGCCACATCCGCATGCTCGATGCGCCGGTCTTCGGCACCGCCGACGCCGGCACGCTGCTGCTCAACGACGTCAACGGCGACGGCCTGTCCGACATGGTCGAGATCCGCAACCAGGGCGTCGACATCTACCTCAACGACAACGGCGACGCCTGGACCGAGCGCTACATCATCTCGGAGACGCCGTTCCGCCCCACCGACAGCAACTACGTCCGCCTCACCGACATCGACGGCTCGGGCACGCCGGACATCCTCTGGGGCGCCGCCTACGACTACCAGTACATCGACCTCAACGGCGGCAAGGTCCCGGACCTGCTGACCCGCGTCGAGAACGGGCTCGGCAAGACCGTCGAGCTCGAGTACCAGAGCCTGGCCGAGCACATGCTCGCGGCCGAGGCCGACGGCGAGCCCTGGGAGCTGACGGCGCCGATCAGCACCCAGGTGCTGGTACGCACCACCACCCGCGACAACCTGGAGCTGATCGGCCGCCCCGCGGGCGTGCACGTCACCGAGTACAGCTACCGCGACCCGGTCTTCGAGGGCCGCCAGCGCGAGTTCCGCGGCTTCACCGAGGCCGTCACCCGCTCGATCGGCGACGGCAACAGCCCCGACGCCTACCAGCGCACGGTCTTCCAGCTCGGCGAGTGCCCCGAGAGCTACGACGGCACCGACGCCGACGTCTGCAGCCCCGACCAGCGCTGGCGCGACAACTGGCGCGACGCGCTCAAGGGCCTGGTCGCCGTCGCCGAGAGCTTCGATGCCGGTGGCGTTTACCTCAGCACCGAGCACAACCACTACGAGCTGCGACAGCTCTACACCGGCCGCGACGGCCGCCGGGTCGTCGCCGCCATGCCGATCCTCAAGGACGTCTTCGGCTACGACACCTCCAGTTTAGACTCTGAATAAAAC
>JAPPOT010000760.1 GCA_028817855.1 Myxococcales bacterium | reverse complement strand
GAGCTGCTGCGGTCGGTGCAGGCGAGCAGGGAAAGGAGCAGCAGCGCGCAGCAGCCGCGCCCGGTACGGCGTGGCATCGCTACTTCTTGAAGAAGAGGTCCCGAATCGGCTCGGGAAGATTGTCGCCACCGATGGCGATGATGGCTGCGGCCAGCACGAAGAGCGCAAAGAGCACTGCCACGAGCGGGCCGAGCCAGTCGGCCGGGCGCTCGGGCAAAGACGGCATTGCGCTCGGCGGGCGCGGTGACGGGCCGGGCGGCGACGAGGGACTCGGCTTGACCGGCATGGCGATCGAGTCCGAGAGGTCGTCGGAGAGGTACTCCCTGGCGGTCTCCTCCTCCACCGGGCCGACGCCTTCGAAGATCCCGCGGTCGAGCTCGCTCGGCATCTCCGAGTTCGTGGGCTTGGCATCCGTCGACTCGTCCGGGGGCGGTGGTACGGACTTGATCTGCTGACCGGGCGGCAGGGTGACCTGCGCCATCTCGACCTCGGGGGGCGGCGCGGTCGGCCGCATGCTCGACTCCGGGGCGGGACTGGAGGCGCGCGGAGGGGGCGCGGAGGAGGTCGCACCGGTACGGCGCTCGAAGCGCGAGCGGGTGCCGCGCCGTTCCTCCGCGGCGCGCTCGAGCACCTCGGAGCCGAGGGAGACGTCGTCTATCGCGACGGCGATGCCGGCCGGGCCCTCCTGACTGGCTGCGCCCCGCGTCCACTCGACGGCGCCCGTGCCCCCCACCACGGCCTCGCCGCTGTCGAGCAGGTACTCGAAGCGCAGACGGGTCCCGAGCGGCGGCCCCTTCTTGGTCTTGATGAAGATGCCTCGGGGGTCCAGGTCCTTGCGGAATTGCACGGCCAGCTGATCGACGCTGCTGCACTTCGACCGGATCTTCAGCACCGGGATGCGCGTGCGATTTGCCGGCGGACCGCTCATTTCGCGGGAGTATGGCACGACCGCCCGAAAACAGCACGACAGCGTCAGGGCGGTATCGAGGGCGGCTCCACGTCCCAGGCAACCCCCGCGTCTTCGCTGCGTTCCAGCTCTCCGATCACCTGGGCACCGAAGAGCACGATGATAGCGCCCACCTCCAGGGTCACCAGCGCCACGACGACGCTGCCGATCGAGCCGTAGATCAGGTTCAGGGCCGACCACTCTGCAAAGTACCAGGCCACCAGGCCCTGAACGCACTCCCAGAGCGCGGCCGCCGTGACACCGCCGACCAGCGCCAGACGCGGGCGCACACGGCCCAGGGGCATGTAGCGGTAGACCGCCGCCATGAACATGGCGGCCACGAGGAAGGAGAGCAGAAAGGCGGGCCACGCCCAGCGGCCGCTGGCCATGCCGAAGACGCGTGGTGACAGGCGCACCCCGAGCGCCACCAGGAAGCCGATGACGAAGACACTCGAGCTCAGCACCGACCGCCACATGGGCGGCCTCTCGTAGAGGCCGTGGCGGTAGCGGAAGATCAGATGAATGGCACCGTCGAGTGCACGGAAACCCGCGGTGCTGAAGACGAGCACGCCGACGACGCTGAGCGCGGATGCGGTACCGCTCGCGTCGAGGAACCGGTCCACCGCCCCCGTGAGGAGCGTGACCGACCCGGGCTCGAGCACCCCCCCCAGCTCGCGCACGATGCCGGCCATGAGCGCCTCCCTTTCGATCACGTGCGAGAGGATTGCGATCGTGATCACCAGCAGCGGAATGGCTGACAGCAGCGCGTTGAACGCGATGGCCGCCGACAGCACCAGGCCGCGGCTGTCGGCGAAGGCGCGCCACGCGCGTCCAGCGAAGCGCAACAGCCTAAAGGGCAATCGAAACGGAAGCTCGATCTCGACGGCCATGGACCCCACATCGTCACCCGTGACTCACCCTGGATGCCACGGCTGTGCGCGTGTTCAGAAACACCACGCGCGCCCACACCCCGCGCGGAAAGGACCCGGTGAAACTGGCGCGGTTGGCGAACGCCCCCTAGAATTTTCGGCATGGACCAAAGTGAGTTTCAGGAAGCACTGCTGCAGGTGATGGAACGCAAGGTGCACTGGGCGTGGCCCGGCTTCACCGGCGGGTTGGTTCCCGCCGAGCTGCTGCACGTCCACCTGGAGCAGGAATACGCCACCTTCGTGCGCGACTTCCCGATGCTAATCGGACGCGCGTACGCGCAGTGCCCGATCCCGGAGGTTCGGCGCGAGCTGGCGGAGAATCTCTACGAAGAGGAGACAGGTGGCATAGCCGCGGGACGGCCGCATCCGGAGCTCTTCCTGGACTACCCGCGCGGCCTCCAGATGGACCTGGCGCGCTTCGAGCACATCGAGCTGCTGCCGCGGGCCGCGGCATTCCGCAGCGCCCTCGACGACGCCACCATCGGCCGCGGCTGGGAGATCGCGGCTGCCGTGACGACTCTCTTCCTGGAGGGCACGTCCTACGAGCGCGGCGAGCTGGAGGATGCGCCGAGGCGCCCGCAGCCGCGCCTGTCGGAGCACCCGCTGGTCAAACACTACGGCCTCTCCGTCGAGCACCTCACCCTGACCAAGGCCCACCGCCAGGTGGAGGGAGAGCACCGCAAGTCCGCCTGGCACGTCCTGCTGGACTTCACCCCGGAGGCAGCGCGCCCGCGGGTGGTCGCCTGGATGGAGGACGTGCTCGCCGCCTGGCTCGCCTACCGAGACGAGGTCGCCGAAGCCTGCGGACTAACACGCGACCAAGACGGTGCAGCGTCCCGCTTGGCGAGTTGAGCGCCCAAAGGGAATCGTGGGACAGCAACGAGCAACCTCCGCACCAGGAGACTCGAGGGTCGGCGCCACGGACAGCTGGGCCGAGCCCCGCATCCAACAACGGGTGGTCGGATGGGGGGTAAGGGCGGGGCTCGGC
>JAPPOT010000171.1 GCA_028817855.1 Myxococcales bacterium | reverse complement strand
GGTGAACCGGCGCGCCGGCAGCTCACCACCAATCCGAGGGGCACCACCACGGGTTTCAAGCGCATGATGGGGACCCGCGAGACCATCACCCTGCACGATCAGCGCTTCTCGCCGGAGCAGCTCTCGGCGTTCTTGCTGCAGAAGATCAAGGCGGACGCGGAGGCCTTTCTCGGGGAGTCGGTGCAACAGGCGGTGGTGACGGTGCCGGCCTATTTTGACGACAACCAACGGACCGCCACCAAGGACGCCTGTCGGATCGCGGGCCTGGAAGCACTACGCCTTGTCAACGAACCGACGGCAGCGTCACTGGCCTATGGCCTGGATCGTGCCGGCGACGACCTTCGGATCGCCGTCATCGACCTGGGCGGCGGTACCCTGGACGTCACCATCCTGGAGTTCGGCAAGGGCGTTTTCGAGGTCAAGGCGACCAGTGGTGACACCAAGCTGGGCGGCGTCGACATGGACCGCCAGCTCGTCGACTACCTGGCCAAGCGGTTTCGACAGGAGCATGGGGTGGACGTGCGAGAGGACCCACAGGCGAGTGCTCGGCTGCGGGAAGCCGCCGAGATCGCCAAGGTGGAACTGTCGACAGCAGCGACCACGCGCATCAATCTGCCCTTCCTGATCGCGGTAGACGCACAGCCGCTTCACCTCGATGTGGAACTCACGCGTGCCGAGCTCGAGCGGCAGGTCCACGACACGATTGAACGCTGTCGCGGGCCGGTGGAACAGGCGCTGCATGACGCCGGTCGGACGCCCAAGGAAGTCGACCGGCTCGTGTTCGTGGGTGGGCCAACGCGTATGCCGGCCGTGCGCAGGTTCTTCGAAGATCTGTTTGGGCGCAAGGCGGAGCTGGGCGTTGACCCCATGGAGTGCGTCGCCAGCGGTGCGGCCATCCAGGCTGGAGTTCTGAGTGGTGAGGTCAGCGACATTGTGCTGGTCGATGTCACGCCGCTCACCCTAGGTGTCGAGACCCTAGGCGGCGTTGCGACGCCGCTCATCGCGCGCAACTCGCCTGTCCCGGTCAAGCATACGGAGACGTTCACGACGGCAGCCGATATGCAGACCAGCGTCACGGTGCACGTCTACCAGGGTGAGCGCCCGATGGCCCAGGATAACACCAGCCTGGGACAGTTCAATCTCGATGGCTTGCCGCCGGCGCCCCGCGGCGTGCCGAAGATCGAAGTGACCTTCGACATCGACACCAACGGCATTCTCAGCGCCACCGCCGCGGATCTGGGCACCGGCAAGTCACGCTCGCTTCGCATCACGGACTCGACGCGCCTTCCGGACGACGAGAAGCAGCGCATGATCGCAGACGCTGAGAAGTACGCCGAGGCGGACAAGAAACGGCGCGATGAGGTCGAGAAGCTCAATGATGCCGACTCGGTCTGCTATCAGGCCGAGCAACTGCTCGCGGACCACGGTGATAAGCTTTCGGAGGACCTTCGCAGGCGCGTCGACGAGGGCAGGAAGAAGACGCGGCAGGCCCATGCTAGCAAGGACGCCTCCGCTGCTTCCAGTAGCGCTGAGACACTGCGGTCGGTGCTCCGGGAGGCCGGCGCCTCGATCTATGCGCGGGTCAGCGGCAGTGGCGTCCACCCCCATCCGGAGACGCCTTCGTCGGGTGCAGCCGAAGCGAGGCCGACCGGTTCCGGCCCCAGCGGTCGGGTGGTCGATGCGGAGTATCGCGAAGCGAGGTGACCCCGGGGCTAGCCGACGATCTGTGCGTGCCGCGCGACGTCAGGGCCTCGCCGAGGAGACCTGCCCATGTTCAGTGCCAGACGCGACTACTACGAAGTCCTCGGGGTCGCGCGCGATGCCGACGCGGCCACCATCAAGAACCGCTTTCGGGAGCTGACCCTCAGGTACCACCCGGACCGCAACAAGGACCCCGGTGCGGAGGAGCGGTTCAAGGAGATCGCCGAGGCCTATGCCATTCTATCCGACCCGAAGAAGCGGGCTGACTATGATGCCCGCGGGTTCGCGAGTGTGGCGGGCTTTTCGCGCGAGGATCTCTTCGGGGGCATCGACTTCGGCGACATCTTCGGCGACCTGGGCGGTTTCGGCATGGGTCGAGGGGGTGGGCTGTTCGACGGGTTGTTCGCCCGTGGTCGACCGCGCCGCGGCGCCGACCTGCACGCGCGCATCGTTGTCCCGCTCGAGCGCATTGTCACCGGGGGCGAGCACACCGTGCGGTTTGCCCGCCGCGCCGCGTGCCAGCCGTGCAAGGGGACCGGCGCAAAGGCCGGGACATCGCCGCGCAAGTGTGAAGCATGCGGGGGAACGGGACGCCGCGTGCAGATGCGCAACGAGCAGGCGAACGTGTTGTTCCAGCAGATCACCGCATGTGAGGAGTGCCGTGGCCGGGGCGCATTCGTGGATCAACCGTGCGGCGAGTGCAACGGCCGGGGCATCGTTGAGCGCGTCGAGAGCCTGCAGGTGAAAGTGCCGGTGGGCGCAGAGGAAGGAATGCGCCTGCGGATACCGGGTCACGGCGAGGCGGCTGCCGACCCCTCGTTGTCCGCCGGCGACTTGTATGTCGTCGTACATTGCGCTCCCGACCCACGCTTCGAACGGCTCGGCTCCGACCTGTGGCGGGTCGAGCGATTGAGTCTGCCCGATGCGGTCCTGGGCGCCGAACTGCAGGTCGCCACCCTGGATGGCAGTGCGACCGTCAAGGTACCGGCCGGGACCCAGGCCGACCAGGTGCTGCAGCTGCGGGGCAAGGGTCTGCCGCACTTTGGGCGCGAGGGGCGCGGCGATCTGAACGTGCGGATCCAGCTGGCGGTACCAGAAAAGCTCTCGCGCAAGCAGCGCAAGCTCTACCAAGAGCTGCGGGCGCTTGAGCGTTGATGGGCACT
>JAPPOT010000756.1 GCA_028817855.1 Myxococcales bacterium | reverse complement strand
TGCAGCGAGCGCCGTCTCGGTCACGCCGTCGCGGGTGAGCGCCATGCTGGGCAGGGCCGGCCGGGCGCGGGTGTCGACCGTCAGCGAGCGGAAGCGCGCGGCCGAAGGCGCCAGCACTTCGAGCGCCGCGTGGGGCAGCGCCACCGTGAAGGGCTCGTCGGCGCGCTGGGCCACCACCAGCGCGGCGGCCTGGCTGGCCTCGATGCGGTGCTCCGGCAGGGTCTTGCGGCGCGTGAAGGTCAGGGTGACGCGCTCGCCGCCGAGCGGGCCCGCCTCCTCGCCCTCGACGATCGTGGCCCGCAACGCGGCCAGCCACTCGTCGACCGCGCCTTCGCGCGCCTTGCCTTCGAGCACCGTGCGCTTGCCGCGGGTCAGGCTGAAGGACCAGACACCGTCGCTTTGCTCCAGGCTCAGGCGCTGGGCGCCCGCGTCGATCCGCACGCCGGCCACCTCGGTGTCCTCGAGCGCCAGCGCGCGTCGCTCGCGGAAGCTCGCCAGGTCCTTGCGCAGGGGCGCGAGGTCCGCCTGCAGGGCGCAGAAGATGTCCTTGCCCTCGTCGATGGCGATGTAGCGCTCCTCGGTGTGCTCGCCGCACACGGCGCCGGCGCGCAGGCGAAGCCGGGTGGCCACGCGCTTGGCCTTGGCATCCGGGTCTTTCCTGCGGCGCGCGTCGAGGGTGGCCTGGTCCTCCGCGATCTCGGTGCGGTGGAGCGTGAGGTCGAGCTCGGCCGGCTCCAGTCCGTACTTGCCCAGATCGGTCACTCCCGTCGCGATGAAGCGGCTTGCGCGCAGGGCGTCGACCCCGTCGATCAGCTGGGTCACGTCCGGTCCGCTCGCCAGGCCGCGTCCGCCCTCGCTCAGCTGGAAGAGGCGATCCTCGCGCCGCTCGACCGCGCGCGTGCCGGCCGAGTCCTTCAGCACGACGCCGGTGGTGGTCGCCACCAGCAGCCCCTCGTGCAGCTCCTTGGTGTGGTAGTGCTCCGGCTCCTTGTCGAGGGCCTCGACAAGGTCCTTGCCGACGATGAAGGCGCGCTTGCGATCGCGCCCTTGCACGTAGATGCCATCGCCGCGCGGGCTCTCGTTGCCCACCAGCGCCGTGACCTCGAGCGAGCCCACGCGGAAGCGCACGCGGTAGCGCGGGCTGTCGAAGCCGAAGCGCTTGCGGTCGGCGTCGCTCAGGTCCGTGAGTAGCCGGCGCGCGTCCATCCACTCGAGCTCGCCGAGCAGGGTGTCGACGGCGTCGCGGTCGGCCCGCGCCTGGTAGGGCGCCGTCACCCGCCACAGGCCCGCCTCGTCGGTTACCTCGAGCGTGCGCTCGAGCACCGTGCTCACGCCCTTGCGCTGGATCTCGATGCGGTCGACCTTGTCGCGGATCATCTCCCGCAGGACGCTGTGCTCGCGCTTCTGCAGCTCGCGGCTGCCGAGCGTGTCCTTCTCGATCAGCAGGATGTAGGCGAGCAGCCCGAGGGCGATGGCGGCGAGGACGAGGGTGGTGCGCACCATGGCGGCTTCCTTTGACCCGCGGTGGTCAGGCGCGTCGGCTGAGCCAGATGGCGATGCCCATGAAGAGCGCGGCGCCCGGCAGCAGCAGCACGACGCGCAGGAACAGGCCCATCAGGGAGTCCTGGGTGAAGAGGATGTTGCGGCTCGAGACCGTCTTGGGCGGGATGGCGATCAGCGCCTCGCGCTGGGTCAGCCAGCCGATCCAGGCGCTCGCCAGGTCGGCGTTGGCCAGCTCGGGAGCCTGCAGCGGGGGTCCGGCCACGAGCTCGCTGTCGCCGATCACGATCAGGCGGCCGCCGGGCGTCTCGTCGATCTCGTCGGGGTCCACGCCCACGCGCAGCGCGTAGGCCAGGTCGAGCGGGCCCTTGAGGTCGCCCGGACCGGCAGCGGGCTCCTCCCCCTCCTTCATCACGCGCGAGATGTCGGTCGCGCCGAAAGCCTTCTCGCTGGTGCGCAGCAGCACGTCCAGGTGCGGCGCGTTGCCGGTGGTCCGCAGGCTGCGGCTCATCGTCACCAGCACGGCGCCGCGGCCGATCACGGCGCGCGTGGTCGGGTGGTCGCCGAAGTCGGCCGACAGGAACTGGACGGGCGTGGGCGCCAGCAAGCGCTCGGCGTCGAGCTCCAGCACGAGCGAGCGGTCGAGGGTGACGCCGTGCTCGAGCAGCATGCCCTCGAGGCCGGTGGAGTTGATGTCGTCGCGCTCGATGACGGGGTTGAGCGCCAGCATCAGGTTGCCGCCACCCTTGAGGTAGCTCGACAGCAGCTGGGCCTCCGGGTCGGAGAAGGGCCGGGTCGGACCGAGCACCAGCAGCGCGTCGCAGCCCTCGGGTACCTCCTTCTTGCCGAGGGTCTTGAGCTCCTCCCACTCGATGTTGTCGTACTTGAGCAGCTCCGTGAGCAGGGCCAGCGGCCGCTCGGCGGCCTCGTCCAGGGACCACTCGCCGTGCCCGGCGGTGACACAGACCTTGGTGGCCCGGCCCTGGGTGACCTGGACGATGGCGCCCGTGATGGCCTGCTCGGCCTTCACGTTGATCTCTTCCTTGCCGTCCATCGGGCCGATGCTCCAGCCGATGAGGTCGTTGCGCGGGATGTGCCAGCGCTTGTCGTCGAGCGTGACCACGGCTGCCACGTCGGCCTCGACGCCTTGCATCGTCGCGCGCGCCTGGATGTTGAAGCGCTGGGCGAGGACCTGGAACTCGCCGGCTTCACGATCGGGGTCGACGTGGTGCACCCGCACGCGCTCGGAGGCGTCCCGGTAGCGCTTGAGCAGCTCCTTGGTTTCCTCGAATTGCGGCTCGCCCTGCGAGAGGAAGACGTAGATGTCCACGTCCGAGACGAGCTCGGCGACCACTTTCTCCGATTTCTCCGACAGCGTGAAGAGGCTCTGGCTGGTCCAGTCAACGCGGCCGTAGTGGCGGTAGGCGAGGTAGTTGAGCATCCCCACGATGGCCACCACCAACAGCGTGGAGGCGATGCTCGCGATCCGCTCCACGCTGCGGTTGTTGCTGGCAGCCGGCCCTGCGGGCGCCTGCGCGTCGCCGGTGTCCTTTGCGGGCGGCGGCTCGCCACCCGTCTCAGACCCCTCGTCCCTGTTGTCCTGCTCGCCCATCACTGTGCCCGATTCGCTTGCAGGACCCGCACCGCCAAGAAGAGCGACAGCAGCGCCACGGTGCCGTCGAAGACCAGGTAGCGCGTGTCGATCAGCCCCTTCGAGAAGGTCGACATCTGGGCCCACATCCCGAGGTATTCGAAGATCGCGCGCAGGTCGTCGTCCGGGACGATATAGCCCGCGAAGCCGAGGACGTAGATGCCGCCCAGCACCATGAATGTGAGCATCGCTGCGACGATCTGGTTGCGCGCGACGGCGCTCATCAGGAGGCCGATGGCCATGAAGAACACGCCGAGGCCGAGCAGGCCGACGTAGGTCGCGGCCAGGGCGCCGTAGTCGATCACGTCCTCCGCGGTGCCGCTGGCCACCCAGACGTAGAGCAGGGTCGGCACCCAGAGGCTGACCCAGAAGACCATCGCGGCCAGGTACTTGCCCAGCACGACCTGCACTTCGGTGACCGGCGCCGTGAGCAGCGCCTCCATGGTGCCGCGCGCGCGCTCCTCCGCCAACAAGCGCATCGTCAGGATGGGCGCGAACACCAGCAGCGTTTGATAGAAGAAGGAGGTCCCGCCGAAGAAGGCCTGCAAGAGGTTCTCCCCGCCGCCGGAGCCGCCGGTGGAGAAGGCCATCGCGAGCAGGAAGAAGACCATACCGCAGGTCAGCAGCCACACCGTGAGCACCACGTAGGCGATCGGCGAGACGAACCACGAGTAGATCTCGCGGCGCGCGATGGTGAGGATCGCGTTCATGCGCCGCCCTCCTCTTGCTTGTCCCCGGGCTCCTCGGATGACTCCTCGGCCTCGTCCTGGGATCCGTCGCGTGTCGTGAGCGACGCGAAGACATCCTCGAGCGACGCCTCGTCGCGGCGCAGCTCGCGCAGGGTGAGCGAGGCCTCGGCGATGGCGGAGAAGATGCGCTCCGTGATCTCGCCGGCGTCGGCGGCCAGCTTGAGGCGCGTGACGGGCGGGTCGTTCGACAGCAGCGTGGCGTCGGCCACCGAGCGCACACCCTCGACCTTCAGGAGCAGCTCCTCGAGGGGCTCGCGGGCGCTGCGCGCCTCGACCGTGATCATCTGCTGGCCCTCGGAAGCGGCGCGCAGGTTGCCCGGCTCGCCCTCCCCCACCAGCTCGCCCTTGTTGATGATGAGGACGCGCCCGCATGTGGACTCGACCTCGGGCAGGATGTGGGTCGACAGCAGGACGGTCTTCTCGCCCGCCATGCCGCGGATCAGATCGCGCACCTGGCGGATCTGGTTGGGATCGAGGCCGGCGGTGGGCTCGTCGAGCACCAGCAGCGGCGGGTCGGCCACCAGCGCGTCGGCCAGGCCGACGCGGGAGCGGTAGCCCTTGGAGAGCTGACCGATGATGCGGTCGCGCACGTCGGCCACACTGGCGAGCTCGAGCGCCTTGTCGATGTGCGCCTTGCGCTTGGCGCTCGGCACCTGCTTGAGGCGCGCGCGATAGCGCAGGTACTCCTCGACGCGCATCTCGCGGTAGAGGGGCACCGACTCCGGCATGTAGCCGATCAGCTTGCGCGCCTTCACCGGGCTGGCGATCGCGTCCACGTCGCCGATTCGGATGCTGCCCTCGTTCGGCGTCAGGTAGCCGGTCAGCATGCGCAGGGTCGTGCTCTTGCCAGCTCCGTTGGGCCCGAGAAAGCCGATCACCTCTCCGGGCTCCACCCGGAAGCTGATGTCGTTGACCGCGAGGCGCTCGCCGTACCGCTTGGTGAGATGGTCGATCTGGATCACGGCACCACCGGGGCGTCGGACGGTTAGCCGAAGCTGTTTTCCGGCGCAAGCGCTGGCGGCCCCCGCACGCCGCTGAGCGCCTTTTTTGGCTCACAAGAGCACACTGACCTACAGTGTAGTCAAATGTCTGCTCGTCGCCGGATGCGGAGGTGGGGTCGTGCGTGCCTCTACGCGCTCGCCCTGGTCACCGGTGCGTGCCTCGCCCACGTGACGAGCGTGCCCAGCGCTGCGCCCTCGACCGCCCATGCGGCGACCGCCCCCGCGCCTCCTGCCGAGGCCGCTCCGGTTGCCGGGGCGATCGCGCAGCCGTCCCCACAGCCCGGGAGCGATGCGCCGATGGAGGCGCTCCCCGAGCCGCCCGCGGCCCCGTGGACCGGCCTGGGCGAGGACTATCGCGACGGCAAGATCATCACCGGCTCCACGCCCCATCGTCTGATCCTCTTCAGCTTCGATGACGGCCCCGATCGCCGCACCACCCCGCTGCTGCTCGATCGGCTCGACGCCGAGGGTATCAAGGCGCTGTTTTTCCTGGTCGCTGAGCGCCTCGGTGACGACACGCCGCGCTTGCGCCAGCAGTCCTCGATCGCGCAAGAAATCGTTCGACGCGGGCACCTGGTCGGCAACCACACGGTCAACCACGTGCAGCTGCCGCTGCTCGACACGGAGGCGGCGATGGCAGAAGTGCTGGGTGCCCAGCGCGCCTTCGAGCAGACCTTCGGCGCGCGCCCCTGGCTGATCCGCCCGCCCTTCGGGGCCCACTCCCAGCGCATCGATCAGAACCTGGCCGCGCGGGACTACACCATCGTGCTGTGGAACCTCGGCGCGGGGGACCATCAGGTGCGCAGCGCCCAGGAGGTCTTCGACGTCTGGCTGAAGGTGATGCAGCGGCGCGAGCGTGAGGAAGGCGACCGCGGCGGCATCATTCTGCTGCACGACACCTACGCCTGGAGCGTGGATGCCTTCCAGCGCATCGTGGCCCACCTGCGAGCGCGCAACTGCGAGCTGCTGGAGCAGGGCGAGGAGCTCTACGACTTCGTGGACGACCTGAGCTTCTTCTTCGAGGCTCGCGAGGACGCCTCGGCCGAGGCGACGGCCGAGCCGGCCATGCTCGCCCCGGGTGTGCTCGCCGAGCGGCAGGCTCGCTTGCGGGAGCTCACCGCCCAGCACTGCCGCTCCATTCCGACTCTCTAGACTCCACGCTTGGCCCGTGAAATCGTACCGGCGCGCGCCAAAGCAGCGCCGGTGTGGGGCTAAATTTGACCAAGACAGCACGCTTTTGGGCGGAGTCTCCCGTTGACTCCACCTCTCAAGCACCCAAAATGCGCAGAACGTGCGACTTGTCGCGAAATGTAGGGAATGCGCATTCCCGAACCCGCGCGGCTGGGTCACCTGCGCCCGCTGCGGGACCCTGCTCGGGCCTCAGGGCCGGTACGCCGATCGTGGGACCGACGCCACCACGACCACGCAGCTGCGTGTGGCGGACGTGGCCGAGGCAGCGGCAGCGCGCAAGGACGCCAAGACCCGACTCTTCCGCCCCTCCCCCGCCTCGACCCGGGACGCGCGACCGCTCTTCGGTCAAGCGCACGCACTGGGGCACCTCAAGCGCGCGCTCGATGCCGGCCTCAAGGAAGCGCGGGCGAGCCTGGTGGCGCTCGAGGGACCCGCGGGTTCGGGCAAGACGCGCATGCTGCAGCGGGCGAGTGAGCTGGCGACCCAGCGCGTGGCAGAGGTCGACGTGCATTACGCCGGGCTGCGCTCGCGCGACGACGGCCCCTTCGCACCGCTGTCGCGGTTGTTGCTCGACCGCTTCGGCATCACGCCGGCGTCCTCGCCCACCTCGGTGCGTGGGAAGATGGCCCACGCGGTCGGCGAGGTGCTCGGGCACGACGACGCCACGCGCGTCTCGGAGATCACGCATCTGCTCGGCCACGTGACGGGCGTGCCCTTCCCCGACAGCCCCGTGCTTCGCACGCTCTCGCACGATCCCGAGGCCCTGCGCTCGCGCGCGGTGGAGGCAGTCGCCGAGCTGGCCGCCGGCGAGGCCCGGCATCGGCCACAGCTGTGGCTGCTCGACGAGCTGACCGACGCCGACGTGGGCGTGTGGGAGGCGCTGGAGGCCGTGGTCGCGCTCGATGCGCCGATCGTGGTGGTGGTCACCGGCGTCTCTCCGCTCGGCGAGCGCGCGGCCGCCGTCGCCCAGGGCACGCGCCTGCGCAGCGCCGAGCTGCTTCCCCTGACCCGCGGCGAGCTCGAGCGTTTGATGCGCTCGCGTATCCCCGACCTGATCGAGCTGCCCGAGGCGCTGACGGAGGCGCTGATGCACCGCACGGGCGGCAACCCCGGCGCGCTCGAGGATCTGATCGGAGCGCTGCAGGATGGCGGCCTCTTCCAGCGTGGCGAACGCGGCGTCAGCGTCGACCTTGCGCGGCTCGAGTCCGGCGACTTGCCCGTGACGGTCGAGGACTCGGTACGCGCACGCCTGGCGGGCCTGAGTCGCTCCGAGGCGCGCGTCATGGCGCAGGCGTCGATCGTCGGTGAGCGCTTCTGGGACGGTGCTCTGTTGGCGCTCGCGCGCGACGCGGAGCCGCTGCCCGACCGGACGCTTTCGCCCCTCGATGTATGGGAGCGGGACGAGGACGAGCTCAGCCTCCACGGCAGCCTGGAGCGGCTCGAGACACGCGGATTCATCGTGCAGATCGTCGACTCGCTCACGCCGGGACTGAGCGAGTACACCTTCAACCTCACCGGTGCACGCGCGATCCTTTACGAGGGTCTGGACGACGAGACGCGAAAGCACGGTCACGGTGTGGTCGCGCGCTGGCTCTCGACCTCGAAGGGGCTCGCGGTGGAGGGCATGGCCGCCCTGCTGGCGCCGCACCTCGAGCGCGCCGGTCATCCCCAGCGCGCGGCGCAGGCCTACCTGGAGGCGGCCGACGAGGAGCGCACCCGCATGCGCACGACGATGGCACTGCGCTACGTGGAGCGTGCCCTGTCGCTGCTCGATCCAGAGCACGTGCGGCGCCGCCTCGACGCCTTGCACCAGCGCGGCTCTCTGTTGACCACCCTGGGGCGCTACGACGAGGCCTACAGCGCGTTCGAGGAGATGGCGCGCCAGGCGTGGGCCCTGGGTGCCCGGGGTGCTGGTGGCGCTGCCCTCAACCGCATCGCGCGCCTGCACCGCCAGCGCGGCGAGCACAGCCGCGCGCTCGAGCACCTGCGCATGGCGCTGCGGCTGTTTCGCGCCAGCGAGGATCTGCGCGGGGTGGCGAGTACCTACGACGACATGGCCCAGGTCCACCGCTTGCGCGGGGACATCGAGCCGGCCCTGGCCGCCGCGCGTGAGGCGCTCGAGATTCGGGTGCGCACGCGCGACATCCGAGGTCAGGGCGTCTCGCTCAACACGTTGGGGCGCATCGAGCTCGACCGCGGTGGCTTCGAGCAGGCCGAGCAGCACCTGAGCACGGCGCTGCAGCTGCGCGAGAGCGTGGCGGACCACGAGGGCGTCACCCAGACGCGCCTGGCGCTCGGCCGCCTGGCGTTTCACCGCGGGCAGCTCGAGGAGTCGGTCGGGCGTTTCACCAGCGCGCTCGAGGTGGCCCGCGAGATGGACAACCATCGCTTCCAGAGCTACCTGCTCAGCCACCTGGGCGAGGCCCTGATCCGCCTCGGCGAGCTCGACCGCGCGGCGGAGGCGCTGCGGGAAGCCAAGGAGCTGGCCTTCGAGATGCGCGACCAGCGCGCCCTCGCGGAGGTGGAGCGCAACCAGGGGATGCTCGCGCTCGAGCGCGGTGAGCCTGGCGCCGAGGAGACCCTCAAGCGTGCGCTCGAGCTGGCGCGCGAGTACGGCACACGCGAGGCGATCGCGCTCGCCCATCGCAACCTGGCGCGCTTCGGTGCGCGCACCCTCTTCGACAGCGAGCACGGCGACGGGCACGGCACCGAGCAGTCCTTCCGCGAGTGCGTGCGCATCTTGCAGGAGGCCGGGCATCGGCCGGAGGTGGCGCGCACGCAGGTCGAGCTCGCGATGCATCTACTCGAGCGTGGCGACCGCAAGGATGCGCGCTCGCTGTTGTCGGAAGCCCGCGTCGCGCTCGAGCAACTCGGCCTGCCCGAGCTGGTGCAAGTGAAGGACACGCTGGCGTCGCTCTGACTCAGCCCGCGGCGCGGCGGGCCAGGATACGGTAGATCGGGAGGCCGTCCTCGATCGCGCGCTTCTCGCGGTTGCTGCGTGCGCCGTAGGGGTTGTGATCGAGACTGCCGTCGCCCTCGAGCTCGAAGGCGGGGTGGTCGGCGAGCTGCCGCGCGTACTCGGCGGCGCGCTCCTCGACGTCGGTCTGGATGAAGAACTCACCGCCCAGGCGCAGCAGGCGCGCCACCTGCTCGAGCACGTCCTCGCCCATCAGTCGGCGCTTGGCGTGCCGCTTCTTCCACCAGGGATCGGGGAAGTTGAGGAAGACACGCGCGATGCGCCCGGCCGGCCGCATCTCCGGGAGCACCGTGCGCATATCGCCGCCGAAGACTCGGACCTGGGACAGCTCCAGTCGCTTGCAGCGCTGCTCGACCCGGTAGGCCCACTTGCGCTTGATCTCGATGCCGACCAGCTGATGATCCGGTGCGGCCGCTGCGCGCTCGATCAGGAAGAGGCCCCGGCCGAAGCCGATTTCCAGTTCGATTTCAGCCTCTTGAGGGTACGCCTCGGCCAGGTCCAGGCCGCCCTCCGGCGCCGCGGGCGCGAGCTCGTCGTAGCGCACCGGCAGCGCGGTGGCGCGCTCCTCGTCGTCCTGTCGCGTCCGATCCACGGCATCCATCGGGGCCGGATTTAGGACAGCTGCGGGCCCCGGTCAAACCCCGGCCTTGGACACTGCCGGCGCAGCGTGCGCCGACGTGTAGGTGCGTGGATTCCTTGACCTAACGAGCGAGCGTGGCGTAATTCTCTTCGCGTTTCACCCAGTAGTCTGCGCCGCGTCCCGCGCGTCGGCGCGAGGAGGCCACACGTGCCCTTGAACATCCTGGTTGCAGACGACAGTGTGACCATGCGCCGCATTCTCGAGCTCACCTTTGCCGGTGAGGACGCCACGGTGACGGCGGTCGACAGCGGCGATGCGGCGATCGCGAAGGCCTCGGAGATCCGCCCGGACGTGGTGCTGGCCGACGCCTCGATGGCGACGGACGGCTACGCGGTCGCGAGTGCGATCAAGTCGACGCCCGGTCTGGAGAACACCGCCATCGTGGTGCTCGCCAGCCAGAAGACCCCGTACGACGAGGGCAAGGGCTCGCAGTCCGGCGTGGATGACCACGTGATCAAGCCCTTCGATACCCAGGCCGTGATCGACAAGGTCAAGCAGGTGATGGGTTCGCCCCGCGCTGCAGCGGCTGCCAGGCCAGCGCCGCCGGCTGCGCGCCCTGCGCCGCCCGCCCCGCCTGCTGCGCCCAAGGGTGCGCCGCGCTCGGGTACGATCGCCTTTGGTGCGCCGGCGCCGACTGCGCCCGGCGCTCCCGCCGCGCAGGCGGCGCCGCCGGCCGCTCCGCCCAGGCCCGCCCCTGCGCCGGCACCGGCTCCGATGCCCGCTCCCGCAGCGGCAGCGGCGCCCGTGGCGGCTGCGGTCAGCGCCGGCGCCGCGGACCTTGCCGGCAAGCTCGACGGGCTCGGGCTCACGCCCGACCAGGTTCAGGGTGTGCTCGCGCTCTCTCGCGACGTGATCGAGCGCGTGGTCTGGGAGGTGGTTCCTGACCTCGCGGAGACGATCATCAAGGAAGAGATCCAGCGGCTTACTTCCTGATCTTGTCCATCCCCGAGTCCCGCCCGCGCCCCCACCCGACCGCCCGTTGATGGTTGCGGGGCTCGGTGCGCCTCGCTGGTTGTGCGCGAGCTAGGTTCGCTTCGCTGCAGTCTTCCGGGCTCGCTCTGATGCCCAACTAGAGGCGCCCCAGCAGGCGCCTGTCGCTTGTGTGGAGGGCGTTTCTGCGTCAGAACGCTCGGACTTGAGGCCCAGGGGGGGCAGGAGCGAGCCGATGGCGACTGAAATGGCGAAGACCTACGACCCGCGCGAGACCGAGTCGCGCTGGTACGCCTTCTGGGAGAAGGAGGGGCTCTTCCCTGCCAGCGGCGACCCGGAGGATGGGCGCGAGCCCTACACCATCGCCATCCCGCCGTTCAACGTGACGGGCTCGCTGCACATGGGGCACGCCTGCCGCGTGACCTTCGAGGATGCGCTGATCCGCTACCACCGCATGCTCGGGCGCAACACCCTGTGGTTGCCGGGGACCGATCACGCGGGCATCGCCACCCAGCTGGTCGTCGAGCGGCTGCTGTCGCGCGAGGGCAAGACCAAGCACGACCTGGGCCGCGAGGCCTTCGAGCAGCGGGTGTGGCAGTGGAAGGAGGAGTCGGGCGGGCGCATCCTGCAGCAACTGCGCGTGCTCGGCGCGAGCTGCGACTGGACGCGCGAGAAGTTCACGCTCGACCCGGACCTGTCACGGGCGGTGACCGAGAGCTTCGTGCGGCTCTACGACGAGGGCCTGATCTACCGCGACACGCGGCTGATCAACTGGTGCGTCGAGTGCACCACGGCGCTGTCGGACATCGAGGTGGAAAGCGAAGAGAACGCCACCGGGGAGCTCTTCGACTTTGCCTACCAGGTGGAGGGTGGCGGTGAGCTGGTCGTCTCGACCACCCGCCCGGAGACGATGCTGGGCGACACCGCGCTGGCGGTGCATCCGGATGACGAGCGCTACAAGCAGCTGGTCGGCAAGCGGGTGGTGCACCCGTTCCTCGAGCGCACCTTCCCGATCATCGCCGACGCCGAGCTGGTCGACATGGCCTTCGGCACTGGCGCGGTGAAGGTCACGCCCGCCCACGACCCCAACGACTTCGCCACGGGCAAGCGCCACGGGCTCGAGGAGATCAACATCCTCGAGCTGAACGGCAAGCTCAACGACAACGGCGGGCCGTTCGCCGGCATGGATCGCTTCGAGGCGCGCAAGGCGGTCAAGCGGGCGCTGGAGGACAAGGGCCTCGTGCGTGGCAGCAAGACGCACGACATGACCAAGCCGCGCTGCTATCGCTGCAACAGCATCGTCGAGCCGATGATCTCGACCCAGTGGTTCTGCAAGATGCAGCCCCTGGCCAAGCCGGCGATCGAGGCGGTCGAGCAGGGCAAGACGAAGATCGTTCCCGAGCACTGGACCAAGACCTACTACCACTGGATGCACAACATTCAGGACTGGTGCATCTCGCGTCAGCTCTGGTGGGGCCACCCGGTGCCGGCCTTCTACTGCCCGGACGGGCACATCACGGTCTGCCACGGCACGCCGGACGCGTGTGGCGAGTGTGGCAAGCAAGAGCTCACGTCGGACACCGACGTGCTCGACACCTGGTTCAGCTCGGCGCTGTGGCCCTTCTCCACCCTGGGCTGGCCGAACGCCGATGCCGCCGACCTGAAGCGCTTCTATCCGACCCAGGACATGGAGACCGGCTCGGACATTCTCTTCTTCTGGGTCGCGCGCATGATGATGATGGGTATCCACTTCCTCGGCGAGGTGCCGTTCTCGCGCGTGCTGCTGAGCGGTCTGGTGACCGACGAGCGCGGCGACAAGATGAGCAAGGTCAAGGGCAACGTGATCGACCCGCTCGACGTGGTCCACGGCGCCGAGCTGCAGCAGTTGCTGGATAAGGCCGAGGCCAACGGGGCGGCCGACAGCGGGCTGAAGTACCTACGCAAGACCTATCCGGAGGGCTTCCCGGCCTATGGTGCGGATGCCCTGCGCTTCACTCTGCTTTCCTATTCCCCGCAGACGCCGAAGATCGCGCTGTCGATGAAGCGCATCGAGGGCTATCGCAACTTCTGCAACAAGCTGTGGAACGCGGCGCGCTTCGCGATGATGAACCTGGAGGGCGAAGGCGGCACGGCGGGTGTGGGGCGCCCTGCCCCGACGCGCTTCGCCAACCGCTGGATCCTCTCGCGGCTGGCGGTGGCGATCGAAGCCGCCCACAAGGGCGTGGCTGACTACCGGCTCGATGACGCCTCGCTCGCGCTCTACCGCTTCGTCTGGGACGAGCTGTGCGACTGGTACCTGGAGCTGACCAAGCCGCTGATGGCGTCCGAGGACGCAGCGGTGGTGAAGGAGACGCGCGAGACGCTGGCCCACGTGCTGGAGACCGCGCTGCGTGCCCTGCACCCGATGATGCCGTTCATCACAGAGGAGATCTGGCAGCGCCTGCCCAAGGGCGACGACGCCGAGCGCAGCTTGATGGTGGCGCGCTACCCCCGGGTCGCGGACGACGCCGAGCGCGCGCCGGAGCTCGAGCAGATGATGGCGAAGCTCCAGGCGGTGATCGTCTCCGCCCGCAGCATCCGGGCCGAGCACGACATCCACCCGCGCAAGGAGCTGCCCGTGACCCTGCGCAGCGACGACGGAGCCGTGCGGACCATGCTGACCGAGGAGCAGGCGGCGATCACGACGCTGTGCAATGCGAGCGTCTCGGTCGAGGCCGGCCGGGGCGAGGAAGCGCCCTCGGGGACCGCGGTCGCGGTTGCGGAGGGCATCACCGTGCAGGTGCCGCTCACGGGGCTCGTCGACAAGGCCAAGGAAGAAGAGCGCATCCAGCGCGAGCTCAAGAAGGTGCTCAAGGACCTGGCCGCGGTCGAGAAGAAGCTCGGCAATCCGAAGTTCGTCGAGCGCGCGCCCGCCGAGGTCGTGGAGCAGGAGAAGGCGCGCCTGGCCGAGCTGCAGGAGGCCAACGTCCGCCTCGAAGCCGCCTTGAAGAAATTGAAGGGCTGAGAGGGAATCGTCGAGGTTCGCCCAGGAGCGGCTTCGCCTGCGTTCTTGTCCGCTCGATCGCGGCCA
>JAPPOT010000715.1 GCA_028817855.1 Myxococcales bacterium | reverse complement strand
CTTCCTCGCCGGTGCGGGCGGGGGCACCGTGCCGGGCGTCACCACCATCGTCTTGGCGCACTTCTTCTTGCCGTCGGCCTCGGACGCCTTGCCGGTCGCTTGCGCGCCCGCGCCTGCCTTCGGACCGAAGGCAGATTTCGGCGGCGCGTCCGAGCGCGTGGGCTCCGTGGCCGGGGCGCCGCTGTCGTGGAACGTGCTGCGCGGCGCCGGTTGCAGCCCCGGGCTGGTCTTCTTCGGGCCCGTCTCGTCGCTCATGGGAGGCACGTGAGCATACCCCGTTTGGCCCCACCCAGCGAGCAAAGGAAAGGCGAGCCCTTCCGCACTCTTGCGGGGGCCGCGCCGCTACGCGATCAGGTCGCGCGTGACCGCGCCCAGGTCGGGACAGCCGGCCAGCGCCATCGCGCGGTCCAGCTCCTCGTGCAGGATCTGCAGCGCGTGGCGAACACCGGCCTCGCCCCCCGCTGCGAGCCCCCACAGCTGGGGTCGCCCCACGAGCACGGCGCTGGCGCCGAGGGCCAGCGCCTTGAGCACGTCGGTGCCACGGCGGATACCCCCGTCGCACAGCAGCGGCAGCTCGGCGCCCACCTCGTCCGCGATCGCAGGCAGCGCCTCGATCGTGGCGACCGAGCCGTCCAGCTGCCGCCCGCCGTGGTTCGAGACGACGATGCCATCGGCACCGTGCTCCACGGCCCGCCGCGCGTCGTCGGCGCGCACCACGCCCTTGACCAGCACCGGCATCTGCGCCGTCGCACGCAGCCACTCCAGGTCCGACCAGGTCAGCGACGGATCGAGCAGGCGCGCGAAGTAGGCCGCCAGCCCGGACTCGCCATCCTGGGCCGACACCTCGGCGTAGCCCTCCGCCAACATGTTCTGGACGCCCATGCCTTTCGGCAGTGCGAAGCGATTGCGAACATCGCGTTCGCGCCGACCGAGCAGCGGTGCGTCGACCGTCAGCACGAGCGCCTTGCAGCCGGCCTCGCGCACCCGCTCCACGAGCGCGCGCGTGGCCGCGCGGTCCTTGTACACGTAGAGCTGGAACCAGACGTCGCGCCCGCTGGCGGCGACGACCTCCTCCACCGGGGTGGTGCTGAGGCTGCTGAGGATCATGCTGGTTCCCGCCGCGGTCGCGGCGCGCACGGTCGCCAGCTCCCCCTCCGGGTGCGCCAGCCGGTGGAAAGCGGTGGGCGCGAGCATGATCGGCAGCTCGAGCTCGCATCCGAGCACGCGCGTCGAGAGCTCGCGCCGCGCGACGTCGACCAATACGCGGTAGCGCAGGGCCACCTCGGCGAAGGCCGCGCGGTTGCGCCGCAGCGTGAGCTCGTCGTCCGCGCCGCTGCGGTAGTAGTCCCAGGCCATCTCGGCGAGGCGGTTCTTCGCCTGCGCCTCCAACTCGATCAGGTTGAGCGCGTCCATCGCGCGCAGCCTACCGACCGGTGCCCGCGCGGGAAAGCCGGAGCGTGGACGCGCACGCCCCTCAGTTGCACTGTCCGGTGTGTAGGATGCCGGCACCGGCGGCCCGGGCCTGGCAGGCATTGCCGTACTCGTTGCCGTCGCAGCCGCAGACCGGGTCGTACTGCAGCGTGCAGGCGACCGATCCATCGGTGCAGCGGCCGGTGTTCTGTCCGCAGGTGGTCGCGGTCGCGCCCTGGCAGCTCTGGTTGGCGGCGCACGTGCTGCCGCCGCCGCAGTCACCGCCGCCGGCGGGGCTGCACTCGCCCTGGCTGCGCACGCTCGCGCCGGCCGCAGCCGCCTCGCAGGCGTTGCCGTAGGTCTGTCCATTGCAGCCGCACACCGGGTTGAACTCGCGGGTGCAAGCCTGGGGTTGCGTCTTGCAGACGCCGAGCCCGTCCGAGATGTCGCAGCCATCGCCCGCGGCGTAGTCACAGTACTCGCCCTGCGGGCACGCGAACCCCGCGAAGCCGCCGCACATGTCGCCGCTGCCCGGGTCGCCGCCATCGCACTCGCCCGCGCTCGCCACCGAGACCGAGGCCGCCCAGGCGGCACACTCGTTGCCGTGGGTCTGCCCGTCACAGCCGCAGACGGGATCGTAGACCGCACCGCAGCCGTCGGGGATCGCGTGGCAGGTGCCGGGGAGATCGGTCGCCCCGCAGCTGGCGCTCTCCGGGAAGTTGCAGAACTCGCCGTCGGGGCACGGCTCGAGGCCACGGCTCCCGCACGCCTGCACCTCACCGTCGCTCGGTGCGGTCATGCCGTCGTCGGTCGACCCCTCGTCGCTGCCCATGGTCTCGCCGCCCGTGCTCGGATCATCCGTGCCGCTCTGGCTGTTGCCGGGGGCGCCGTTGCCATCCCCGGTGGGCGTATTGGAGGGGTCGCTCTGGCCGTCCTGCGGTGCCTGATCGTTGGGCGGGGCCGCCGAACCGGCGGCGCCCGCGGCCTCCAGGGCGTCGGTGCCGAGCGAGACGTCGTCCTCCTCGCAGCCGATCAACGCCAGGGCCAGAGCGGTGCAGGTCACGATCCTGTGGGTGCGGGTCATCGGTCTCCAGCTCCTCGCGGTTCCACCTATGTGAGTGGCCGGCCGCCACCCGTTCCGTGCGCCCAAGCGCATCAATGAAGCCGCGGCGTGCAGGTCGCGCGTACCCGGGCCAGCAGCGGTGAGCTCGCACCGGCCCGCTCGAGTGACCGCAGCTCCCGGACGCCTTCCTCCAGACGTCCCAGCTCGCACAGGGCCAGCGCGCGCGCGGCGCCGCGCTCCTGCACGAGGGCGCCGTCGCGGTAGCGTTCGCGGTGGCGGTCCAGCATCTCCAGCGCCTTCTCGGGCTCGCCCGAGCGCAGGTAGTACTGGGCGGCGCCGACGAGCGTGAGCTCGGCCTGGATGGAGCCGGCGTGGGGGTCGTCCACTTGGAGGGGCTCGGCGGTGGCG
>JAPPOT010000699.1 GCA_028817855.1 Myxococcales bacterium | reverse complement strand
TCGGCCTCGGACTCGGACTCGGACTCGGACTCGGACTCGGACTCGGACTCGGCTGCGCGCCCGGCTCGTCCTCCACGCCCGTCCCCAAGGCCACGCCCTCGGCCTCCACCATCGGCGCCAGCGCCTGCTTCGACACCCACCAGGGCACGGGTGCCTCGAAGACCGGCGCCAGCTTGCCGTTCATCTCGGCCCTGCGCCGTTGCCATGCCCAAAAGGGCGCTGCCCTGTCGTGCGTAGGCAGCGCCTTCGGTCCCTCCCGGTCCGAGTCCCGAATCGACACGACGTAGCGCCCGACCGTGCGCGTCGCTGCGACCTCGGGAAAGCGGATCTTGGTGACGCTCGGGTAGAGGCAGTCGACGAATGCCTGGCCGCTTGGCACGAAGCTCAGCGCGTGCGTGCTGCCGTCGGCTTCCGCGACGAATGCGATCCGCACCTGCGAGAGCTTCGGGTTGCGACCTAGCTCCTCGATCACGCATCCACGGAGCGCGTCCGCATGCTCGGCGAAGGTGCGGTCGATCATCGCCTGGGTGAGCGTGCCGGGCAGCGGCTGCGGGGCCACCGTCGGCGTCACGGCGATGGCGGTCTCTGCTGGTACCGCACGCGCCTCGAGCAGGCTCGCGATGCCGGCAGCCACGGGGGCAGAGGCGCGACCGTCCCCGTTGATCGCCGCGAGCGTCTGCGCGCCTTCCGGACCGCCGTGCACGAGGATGCCCCGGGCGGCTTCGATCAGGGCCTCGGGCACCTGCGCGACCGAGCTGTCGGCCCGGTAGAGGCGCAAGAAGCTGGCGAGTGGGGCGACCACGCTGGCGTCCCCGAGCTCCACCACGGCGCTGACCACCGCAGGCAGGCTGCCGGTGGGGGTCTCGTGATCGAGCATGCGTTCGACCAGCAGGGGCACAGCGCGCCGCTCCTCGGCTTCCACCAGCGCGGGTACGATCACCGACAGGGGCGCCGGGCGCGTCAGGTCGAGGAAATCGTAGCGGCGCAAGAGGGCGTCGACGAGGAACTCGCTGCCGGCGCGACGAGTGCGTAGGGCGTCGGCCACGACGCGCTTGAGCTCCGGTGGCGTGGCGGTTTGTCCGTAGATGTCGAGCAGGTCCCGCGTGACCCCGGCATGCTCGAGGCGCGCCAGGTGCTGCACCGCGAATGCGCGTGCGGGCACAAGGCGGTTGTCCGGATCGAGCGCGATCTGGACCAGCGTGCGCCGCAGGTCGGTGCCCTTCGCCATGCTCTGGGCAACCGGTGGCAGGTCGAGCGCGCCGTGGTCGAAGCGGGCGGCGGCCAGCGGGCCTGCCAGTTGCTGTTGCCAGCGTGGCTGACCGGTCTCGCGTGCGAGCAGCGAGATCCCACCGCCCTCATCCGCGAGCAAGAGCCCCTCGCCCAGCGAGCGTGTCGCGACCACGTCTCGCGGGTGCCGAACGCCCCAGCGCAGCACCCCCTGCGCGTCGAACGCGAAGATGTGCCGGTAGAAGATCAGATAGAGGCGGTCGTGGGCGACGCTCGGGGTCGGGCCCGTGCCGAAGTCCACCGTCAGGCCGACCCGGCCGCGCGCGCTGTCCACGCTCGCGAGCTCCTCGAACGCACTGGGGCGCGCCCGCGGACTCCCCGGCAGCCCTCCGACGGGCAGCGCGAGCGCCATCGAGGATGCGGCAGGCTCGGGAGCGAGCTTGCGAATGCGCTGACCTCCGACGCGCAGGACGCCGCTGCGGCTTTCGACCCAGTCGATCACGTCATCGCGCGTGCGTGTTCGCGCGAGCTCGCGCCCGTCGCGCGCGTCGAGCATCACGAGGCTCTGCCGTTGCCAGGGCACGAGCACGAGGTCGCCACTGGCAGCGGGCCGTCCGGCTGCGCCCGTGGCGCCGCGCGTCCAGAGCGTGCGTCCATTGCGAGCGTCGAGGGCGCTGACGTTCGAGTGCCGAGCGCCCGTCGCGAAGGTCGGCGTACCCGTCACGACGAAGAGCCTGTCGCCGCTGCGCGCCACGCCGAACAGGGCGGGCAGTGGCAATGTCGCCCGAAAGCGCATCGCGCCGTCGTTGGCGTCGAGCACGATCAAGGATCGTCCGGCGCGGGTGACCACGAGGTTGCCGAGTAGCTGCGGCCGCGTGTCGAATGACAACGCCCTGCGCCAGCGCTCGGTGCCGCTGTGCACGTCGAACAGTGCCAGCTCGCGCTGCTCGTCCGCGCCGGTGACGGCCAGCATGCGGGCCGCGCCCGACTCGGCCGCGGCGGGTGCGCCCAGGGCGAGCGCAGCGGCCGTGCGCGCAGCGTCGTTGTCCGGCATCCGCGAGTCGAACGCGGGCGACAGCGCGGCGCCGCAGCCCAAAAGGAGCGTCAGCAGGAGCGCCAGCGCGACCCCGCTCTGGGCACACGCGAGCCCGTGGCCGTCAGCGCCCATCGCGCGCCCCCTCGGGCCTGTTGCCGTCGTCGATGCGGCGCTCCGTCTCGTAGACCGCGTGTCGCAGCCGGCTCTTGGGCGGCCAGTCGGTGCTTGCCAGCAGTCGGCCGAGGAAGTGCTTCACCGTGGGGCTCGCCACCTCACCGAGACGCGCGACGATGTCGAGCTTGTCCGCCTCGCCGAGCTCGGCGCGGGCGAGGAACTGCTCGTAGCCAGCCAGCATCACGTCGATCGGCCGCGTGCCCAGGTGCGTGTGGAAGTGCGCGAGGGCGGCGCTGTCTCCGATTCGTCCGATCGCCGCTCCGGCCTCCGGCACGCCGCGCTCGAGCGCGCGGAAGAGGGTGTCCAGCTGTGCGACGGCGCCGCGCTCGCCGCGCGCGCGCGCACAGCGCCCGCGCACGCCGGCGTCGCTGTCGCGCAGGCCCTCGGCGAGCATCGCGTCGACCGCCGCCGCGTCGACCCGCGGCGCGCGCTTGCGGGCCTCGAGGCGCGCGAGCGCGGAGTAGGCCATGCGCCGCACGCCCGCGCGGCGGTGGCGAGTCAGCTCGCCCAGCAGGGGCAGGGCCGCGGGGAAGGGCGCCTCGACCAGGCGCTCGAGCACCCGATCGGTCAGCGCATCTGGTTGACCGAGGTGCACGAAGTCGCTCAACACCGCCGCAGCCCGCTCGCTGCCCATCGCGATCAGGCCGTCCGTCGCGGTGCCGACCGCATCCACGTCCCCGGTGCTCAGCTCGCTCCGTAGCGCTTCGAGCGAGCGGTGCGGTGCTTTCCCCGGCAGGGCAGACGCGCTACCCGGCACTGTTGCGGGACACGCCAGGACCACGAGCAGCAGCAGGGCGGGCGAGTGCAGGGCGCGCACGATGGAGCACTCTGCCATTTTTCGGCGTCCAGACACCACCCGTGTTATGCGCTAATTGTGGCCCGAGTGCTCGTCGCGGTGGGCGAGCGGAGGTGAAGCGAAGCGTGGCGACGGCGACCCAGGCGGGCAGTGGCAGCCGCACCTTCGTGCGCCTTGCGGTTCGCTTCCGGTTGCTCGTCACGTGCCTCGCCGTGCTCGCCCTGTTGCTCGCCTTTCGCGGCCGCATCGTTCAGGGCAGCGGGGGCACGCCCCAGCAGGCGCTGACCGATCACCTGGCTCTACGTGGTCTGGTGGTCGACCCGCAGGAGATCATGTGGCTCGCGCCCGCCAAGGGCTCGCTCGGGCTGCGACCCGCGCTGATGCTGGCGCGCCACGAGGGGGAGCTGCGCGACGTGTACTACTGCGACGTGCGCGCCTCGGCGGAGGGGCCGGTGCTCGATGTCGCGTTTCTGACAAACCTGACGCGTAGCTCGAGTGCCGACGAGAGCCAGCTCGTGCAGCTCGGCGATCACGCGGCCTTCGCGGTACAAGTGGGCGAGAGCTACGACGCGCTCGTGATGCTCGACATGTTGGGCGAGCCCGAGGAGCTGACCGCGGAGTGGCCGCGCCACTCGCGCATGCAGAACGCGGTCACGAACTTGCAAGAGACCGGGCGCGCGGCTGGCATCGGTCGGCACCGCTATCACCTCGTGCCGCCTGCCCGGAGCCTCGAGCTCGCGTCCGAGCGCGGTCGGCTGCGCGTGCTCGCCGACGGCGAGCCGATCGTGATCGAGCCGGGTCGCATGGAGCCACTCGAGGGGGCAGCGCGGGTGCGCGCCCAGGAGAGCACGAAGGGACGTCCTGGGTTGATCACCTGGGCGGTCGACACGGTGCGCAACCTCTCCTTCGTCGGGCCGGAGCCGATCGAGTGGCTCGAGCACACCGTCTTCGGCGTCACCGACCGCGCCAAGCGCGCCTATTACGGCTGGATGGGTGAAGACGTGGAGGCCACCGAGGCAGAGGTGGCCGAGGCCCTGGCCGTGCCGGAGTTGCTGCCCGAGAAGAAGGCGCTGCTGACGGTCACCGACCCGGAGCTGGGCTGGCCTCCGCCGCCGCTGGCGCCCCTGCTCCAGGAAGAGGTGCGCGGCGAGGGGCAGTGGTTGCCGGTGGTCGACGACCCCTTCCTCAACGACTACCCGAACGCGCCGCCGGCCTTCTACCAGACCTTCATCCGGGTCGACGCCGAGCGTCCCTTCACGCGCGTCTACATCACGATGTGGGACTCGCGGCAGGTGCAGCTGCACATCGCGATGGGAACGCGTGAGCCGGAGAGCGCCACCGGAGAGACCGGCAGCGGCATGATCCCACGCGACCCGGAGCTGCTACGCCGGCTGGTCGGTGGCTTCAACGGAGGCTTCCAGGCGCTGCACGGCGAGTTCGGCATGATGGCGGAGGGGCGCGTCTACCTCCCGCCCAAACCCTTCGCTGCCACGGTGGCGGTGCACGAGGACGGTCGCGTCGGCATCGGCTCGTGGCCCGGGCCCGGGCGCGGCGGCTGGGACGAGGAGCGAGCCAACCGGCAGATTCCGGAGGATATGGTCGCGATGCGCCAGAACCTCACCAGCGTGGTCGAGGGCGAGCGCTACAACCCCTGGAAGCGCTGGTGGTGGGGGGCGGCGCCGGAGTGGGCCGAGGAGCAGACCTACATCCATCGCTCCGGGCTGTGCGTGACAGCCGAGGGCTTTCTCGCGTACCTGTGGGGTGAGTCGATGGGGCCCGAGGAGCTGGGCAAGGCCATGCTTGCGACGCGCTGCGTGCGCGGCATCCACCTCGACATGAACAGCAAGCACACCGGCCTCGAGCTCTACCGCCCGATCGCGGTGCCCGGTGTCCACGTGGCGGCCGCGCCGAAGCTCGGGCGCGCGCTCGACCCCAAGTCGGAGTTCGAGGGGGCGTTGATGCAGGCCGAGGGCGTGACCTTCCGCGCCCGCAAGGCGATCAAGACGATGACGCCCCTACGCTTCCCGCGCTACCTGGAGCGCGATCCGCGCGACTTCTTCTTTCTCAGCCTCAAGCCCGTGTTGCCCGGGCCCGACCTCGCGATCGGCACCCAGCGCGTCCCATTCCAGAGCCACGGTCTGCCCCACGCAGGCTGGCCGCCGGCCTTCGCGCGCGCGCGCATCGCGGGTGCCGATGGAGAGGGCAGCTGGCTCGTGCGCGCGGACCCCGCTCGCGCCGTGCCGGCCGCCATCGCAGGGGGCGCGCTCGAGCAGCCCCTGGCGCATCTGCTTCCGCTCAAGCTCGACCCGGAGGCGGGCGCCGGCGCCACCCACGCGCTCTACCTGGACCGAGGCCCAAGCATGCTGAGGCGCTACCGCGTCGGAGCCCCGCCCGAGGGGGCGACAGTCATTCTGCGCGGGCCTGCGCTGTCGAGCCGCGCCGATGCGCGCGCGGCGCTGGGCATCGACGGTGAGGGCTTTCTGCTCTACGCGGAGGCCGGACCCGGGGAGGGTGCGGCCGTGCTCTCAGCGCACCTGGCCCGCGCCGGGGTCGAGAGGGCCATCGCCCTCGAACGCATGGCCTTCTCGTATGAGGGCAAGAGCATCGCGGTCGGCGGCGAGGACGAGCTCGAGACGCCAGGGCAGGGCGCAGTGGCGCTCATGGCCGAGACGCGTATGTCTGCCGAGGTGCTCAACCCGGAGGTGGAGCCACGCCCCTACCGGCGCTGGGGTTGGTTGCAGGGTCAGCGCGTGCGCTACTTCCCGGATCCCGAGCGCAGCCCCCGATTCCGACAGCCCGAGCCGCCTGGCGGTGACACGGACGGCAAGCCCGCCGCGCCGTAGGCGGGGGGGTGCGATTCCGGCAATCCCGTGATTTCAGGCGCTTACGGGTGATTGATTCCAGCGGTGGTGCAAGCGTAGTATGGCGCCGCCTCTGCAGGCAGGGACGACTGGTCGGGTGTCGCGTGCTTGACGAAAAAAGCTCTGATCCCGTAAGGTTATCGCCCCTGCGGGCCTGGGCGCAGGGCACCGTGGACGCCCGGTCCGCCGGTGGTGAGGGACGGCCTTGAAGCAACCCATTCCGTTCGGAAAGTACTACCTGCTCGAGCGCATCAACGTGGGCGGGATGGCCGAGGTCTTCAAGGCGAAGGCCACCGGCGTCGAGGGCTTCGAGCGCATGGTGGCCGTCAAGCGCATCCTCCCGTCGATCGCGGAGGACGAAGAGTTCATCACGATGTTCATTGACGAGGCGAAGATCGCCGTGCAGCTGACGCACGCGAACATCGCCCAGATCTTCGACCTGGGTAAGGCCGACGGCAGCTACTTCATCGCGCTCGAGTACGTCAATGGCAAGGACCTGCGCGCCATCTTCAACCGTGCCCGGGCGCGCAGCGAGCAACTGCCGATTCCAATGGCCTGCTACGCCATCATGAAGATGTGCGAGGGCCTCGACTACGCGCACAACAAGCGCGACGCGGCCGGCCAGTTCCTCAACCTCGTGCACCGCGACGTCTCGCCCCAGAACATTCTCGTCTCGTACGAGGGTGAGGTGAAGATCATCGACTTCGGCATCGCCAAGGCGGCCGGCAAGGCCGGCAAGACCCAGGCGGGCATTCTCAAGGGCAAGTTCGGCTACATGTCGCCCGAGCAGGTGCAGGGCGTCGAGATCGACCGCCGCAGCGACATCTTCGGCGTCGGCATCTGCCTCTACGAGCTCCTGACCGGCGAGCGCCTCTTCACCGGCGAGAGCGACTTCGCGACGCTCGAGAAGGTTCGCAACGTCGACATCATGCCGCCGAGCACCTACAACCGGCGGATCCCGGAGGAGCTTGAGCAGATCGTGCTCAAGGCGCTCGCGCGCGACCGCGAGCATCGTCACCAAACCGCGATGCAGCTTCACGACGAGCTGCAATCCTTCATGTACGCCAGCGGCAACTTTTTCGGCCGGCGCGACCTGAGCATGTACATGCACCGCGTCTTCGCCGAGGAGATCCGCAAGGAGAGCGCGCGCGACCAGGAGTACGCCTCGCTCGAGATGCCGTCGCTGGACACCACGACCGGTCTCAACGCTTTCGAGGAGCTGGACCCGGTCAGCACGGTCAGCGCGCTCAACCAGAGCCCCCTGTCTGGGTCGGGGTCTGGTCCGCGCCGCGCTCCCGTGTCTGCGCCGTCCGCACCGATGCACACGCCGCCGGTCGCCAGCCGGCCGCCGCCGGCGCCGCCGCCGCGCAAGGCCACGCTGTTGGGCATGCCCGCTGCGGCTCGAGGAGGGCGCGCGGGCGCCACGCTGCCGCCCGGGGTGCCTCCCAAGCCTTCGGTGCCGCCGGTGGTGCCGAGCGCGCGATCGATTCCGCCTGCGGCGCGTCCGCCGGCCGCCCAGCCGCCCGGGATGGGCATGGACTGGGATGACGACGAGCTGTCGACTCAGATCTACGACCGCCCCGAGGACCAGACGCCCGGTGCGCTCCCGCTGGCGGGTGCGGCCCCGGCGCCCGCCAGCGGGTCGGCACCGATCAGCGGTTCCTTTCCGCCCGCCCTGAGCAATCCGCCGGCGCCCGTCGTGGCGGCGCCCGCACCCGTGGCGGTCGGAGGAGCCGGCGCGCCCGCCGCCGAGCCGATCGGCGCGCCCTCGCCCTTCGTGCAGGAGGCCCGGGCGGGCACCGGGCCATTCCCCGCTGCGGAGCCCACGCCGATGCCGTACGACGGAGGCTCCCAGCGCCGCCCGATGACGATGGCGATCCTCGTGGTGCTGGGGCTGGTGGCGGCGATCGTGCTTGGTCTATTCGTGTTCCGGACGCCCTCGCCGGGCGCGGTGCACGTGACCACGACTCCGCGCGACGTGTCGGTCACCGTCGATGGCACACCGGTGATCGGCTCGAGTCCCTTCGTGATCGGTGAGGTCGTCGCGGGCGTGCCCCACGAGATCCTGATCAGCAAGACGGGCTACCGCTCCTGGACCACCAAGTTCGAGCTCCAGCCGGGCGAGACCATGGAGCGGCCGCCGGTCACCCTCGAGGCCCTCGAGGCGGGCTTCGCGCTCGACTCGGTGCCGTCGGGCGCGACCGTCTTTGTAGATGGCGAGCGACTCGCCCAGACCACGCCGGTGCGGGTCGCGGACCTGAAGGCCGGCGACCATCAGATCAAGCTCGAGGCGGAGGGCTTTGCCCCTTGGGAGAGCTCGCTGCACGTCACGCCCGGCACGGTGCTCGACCTGCCGAAGGCGAAGTTGATCCCGACCGCTACGGAGGAACCGCCCGAGGTGAAGGTGGCACGCCCGCGGCCGCAGCGAACGCCCCGACCGCCGCGGGTGCGCGAGCAGCCTCCGGCGCCCCCGGAGCCTCCGCGCGTGCGCGAGGAGCCGCGCCCCAAGCCCGAGCCGCCGCCGGTCGTCACGGGCACGGGCACCTTGCGCGTGCAGACCCGTCCCTGGTCCCAGGTCTTCGTCGACGGGCGGCTGATCGGCAACACACCGCAGACGAACATCTCTCTGAGCGCGGGCCGTCATACGGTGACCTTCGTCAACGACGAGTTCGGCCTGCGCAAGACCATTCGCGTGAACATCAAGCCCGATGAGATCACGACTAGGTCGCTTAACCTGACGGAGTGATCACTCGACCCGGTCCTGGACGACCAGCAGTGGGTGGGGCGAGAGCTCGCCGTCTCCGGCTGACGCGCTGCGCTCGAACAGGGACATGGTGCCATCGCCGTCCAGGTCGCCTTCTGCGCGGAGCGTGAGGATGGTCTCGCTGCTGCCCTGAGGGCTGGGAGCACCGCAGCCGGCCGGGGTGGGGATCAGGGTGTAGCGGTAGCGAATCGGCTCGCCAGGCTGGTACTCGAGGGCGCGCCATGTCGCGCTGCCGGGGGTCTCGGCGTGGGCGAAGTCGACCTCGACCGGTTCAACGGAGGGCTGAGCGGGGGCCGGCCCCGCGCCTTCGGGCAAGCAGCGCAGACGCTTGCCCGACTCGGTCTGCTGCGGCATCGCGTAATAGGCCGCCGCGTGCCGGTACATGAGCTCCAGCTGGCGCGATGCCTCCGACACCTTGCTCGTCCGCAGGGTGCGTACGAAAGTGGGAATGGCGACCGCCAGAAGGACCCCGACCAGGCACAGCAGCAAGGCCGTCTCGATCAGCGTGAAGGCGCGGCGCCGGGCGGCAGGCATGGCCGCGGAGGATAGCAGAAGGGAGTAGCGAGGCACGCCTCGGACCCACGAGGCACGTTGGCCTCGTCGCGGTGGCTTGGCTTCGCTACCCGGTCTGTGCGCGTGAGGGTCACGCGACCCTCACGCCCCACCAGCACAGCTGTCGCGGCCCCACCCTCCAGCGGGTGACCCCATGCCCATGGATGCGGCGGGGAAGCTAGAATCCTTGGGACTCGAGCTGACCCCGGCGAGAGTCGACTCAATTGTCCAGGTAGGGCGCCTTCAAGGACTCAAGGGCGTGCCGGCGTCGGCCGCGGCGCCAGCGTCGGGGGACGCTCCGGCTGCCTCGGTGGGCGTGTCCGCGGGAGGCTGTTCCGGTTCTTCGTCCCCGAAGCGGATCTCCTCGGGGTCGAAGTTTCGCAGCTGCAGCGCCTGCCCGTCGAAGGCTGGCTTCTTGCCGACCAATACGAAGAGGTCCATGTCCAGATAGGGGAAGCTCTCGAGGCGCTCGGCCTCGAGCTGTGCGTGGGTGGCGCGCAGCGCGTCCGCGAAGGCCTCGCTGCGCAGGCGCGCGAGCTGGTCCTCGATGCGCCGCTTGGTGCGAGGGTCGTCGACCTGCGAGTAGACCTCCTGCAGGTGGGCGATCTGCTGCTCCCGGTGCCCGAGCTTGCCCAGCTCGCTGGCCGCGGTCAGGGCGAGCCACGCCGGGCCCGCGCCGCGCAGCGCCGCGACTCGCAAGTGCTCGATCCCCTTGCGGCGCGCCTCGGCCTTCTCGTCCGGATCTCTGAGCAACGGGATCAGCTCGTAGGTGTAGGTGGCACCGAGCTCCCATGCCATGTCCCCATCGTCCGGAAACAAGCGCGCACCGCGCTCCAGGTAGCTGATCGCCTGCCAGGCATCGTCTGGGCCCAGCTCGCCCGGCCGGTAGAGCGCGCTGGTCGAGGCCCAGTGGTAGACCTTCTTGAAGTAGGGGTCGAGGGTCAGCATGGCGTCGGTGTAGGCGAAGAGGTTGCTCACGTCGCCGCGATGCACGAGCTCGTCACCGAAGTAGATCAGAGCCTTCAGCCAGATCATGCCCGCGGTCGCTTCGCGGTGCCCGAGGCTGAAGAGGCCTAGCCACTGGGGTGGTGGCAGGTAGTAGATGTCCTCGTAGGTGCGGCTGCCCAGGAAGTGCCCTTCGCCATCGCGTCGCGTCTGCCGTACGGCGAGCAGCGCGAATGCCACGAGAGCGATCAGCAGCGCCCTTCGAGTTGCCGTTCCCACGTCGGCAATTCAATCACGACCTCTCGCCGGGCGGACAAAAAAAAGCTCCCCGGCCGAAGCCGGGGAGCCGCAAGTCCAAGGCTAGGCGCGGTTCTACTCGATCTCGTTGTTAATGTAGAAGCCGCGCGCGTGGTAGAGGGAGTTGTCGTCGTCGGTGGCGGTCGCCAGTTCGAACGTCGACATCGTGGTGTCACCGTCCAGGTCACCGCGAGCGTAGAACGTGTAGACGTCCTGACCCGCAGTGTGGCCGCAGGCGCCGTCCGAACCGGCGATGCCGTAGCCGAAGTAGACGAAGTCGGCGATCGTGAAGCCGAGCGCGCCGGTGTTCGCGCCGGGGGCGTACTTGGTCTTGTTCGGACCCGGGGACGCAGGAATCATGGACTCGTTGCCGACGGTGCAGTAGGTGGTTGTCGCGGAGGTCATGCTGCGACCCGTACGCTCCTGGGAGTAGTAGGAGGCCGCGGACTTGAACAAGGAGTTCAGGTTACCGGTGGCTTCCGACGTCTTGGAGCGACGCACGTAGCCGATGAACGCCGGAATGGCCAGCGCGGCCAGGATTCCGAGAATCGCGACGACGATCATCAGCTCGATCAGGGTGAAACCCGACTTCTTCTTCAAAAGTTTCGCCATGGAGAGTGTATCCGTACCTTTCTGCGACGAGCTCGCCGCCAAGTCCTTCGGTCCCAGCGGACCGCTGTGCTGGAATTCTATTGCAGGGGGCGTGCCAACCCCAACTTCATGCGGTTCGCCGGAGAAAGCGGGCAGGCCAGTCCAAACAGGCTTCGACCGTGGACGAGCTACGTCACCCAATTGGGGGGGTGGTGACAAAATTGGTCAGCGCTGTTTGTGTGCGCGTCTCGTAGCTCGGCCGCTTTGGCCCACAGGGTGGGCACGCCTACTCCCAGCCCTTGTCCGGCGAGAACCAGAACGATCGGCTGTGGCTCGTGATCTCGTACGTGCACTGGGCCGTGGTGTCACCGTCGAGATCGGCACGCGCCTGCGCCGCGAACCAGAAGTCTGCTGTTGCCGCTGTGAAGCCGAGACCCGTTCCGACCGCGGTGCTCGGGTCGCCACCGAGGAAACTGTAGCGGAATCGCACGTCGCCGTCGGGACGCGCTCCGAGCTGGGCGAAGTCCGGGTCCCCAGGCCACGGCTGAGCCTCTCCGGGAGTGAAGCTACTCTCCGTCGGAACCCAGTCCCAGCTCTCCCAGCTCCCTTGCGAGGCGTACTGTCCGAACTCGGCGCGGTACGCTTCCTGGCGAATCTTGATCTCGCCGAGGAAGGTCGTCGCCTCGGAGGTGCGCGACTTGTGCACGTAGCCCGTGAAGGTGGGGATGGCGATGGCCGCGAGGATGCCGGTGATCACGACGACGATCATCAGCTCGATGATCGTGAAGCCGTCACGCCGCCTGTGTGAGCTGCGCTTACAGCGGTCATGGTGTACGTGCATGCGAACCACTCCCTGTGTCTCTGCCGCTGCGTCGGCCGGGGCCCGACGGGTTCTGGGACAGTATATGGACGATCGCGCTGCCGCACCACGTAATGGCTATCGGGCGCCGGCCTAGTGCTCTGACCGGGGCAGAGCGCTAGCGCTCTGCGGCGTCGCGCGGCTCGTCCTCGGCATCGGCCAGTCCGTACTTCGCGAGTCGGTAGCGAAAGGAGCGGAACGACATGTGCAGGAGCTTGGCCGCGTCCTTGCGCACGCCAGAGGCCTTGCTCAACGCGGCCAGCAGGGCGCGGCGCTCGACGTCCTCGAGATGGGCGTCGAGCTCGAAGCCCTCGTCCGGAATCTCCACGGGCAAGATCGCCCGTGTGGCATCCGACGCGACCGACGGGTCGTAGTCCAGGTCGGTGAGCTCGACGCGATCCCCGAGGGCCAGCGTGACCGCGCGCTCCACCAGGTTCTCGAGCTCGCGCACGTTGCCGCGATACTCGCGGCTCACCAGAAAACGCATGCCCTCGGGGGAGAAGTCGAGGCGCTTGTTCTGCTGCGCGCCGTGCTTGACCAGGAAGTGCTCCGCCAGGAGCGGGATGTCCTCGGGGCGTTCGCGCAGGGGCGGCAGGTGCAGGTTGATCACGTTCAAGCGGTAGAAGAGGTCCTCGCGCAGGCGCCCCTCCGCCACCTCCTTCTCGACGTCGCGGTTGGTCGCGGCGACGACGCGGCAGCTGATCGGGATCTCCTCGCTCCCTCCGACGGGCCGCACCGTACGTTCCTGCAGCGCGCGCAGGAGCTTTACCTGCAGCGCGAGCGGCAGCTCCGCGACCTCGTCCAGGAAGAGGGTCCCATCCTTGGCCGAGCGGAACAGGCCTTCCTTGCGCGAGTCGGCGCCGGTGAAGGCTCCCTTCTCGTGGCCGAAGAGCTCGCTCTCCAGAAGCTGTTCGGGTAGGGCGGCGCAGTTGATGGCCACGAAGGGTCGCTTCTCGCGCTCGCCTCCCAGGTGCAGTGCGCGAGCGATCATCTCCTTGCCTGTGCCGCTCTCGCCGGTTACCAGCACGCTGGCAGGTGCGGAGGCGACACGCTCGACCATCTGCATGACGCGCTCCATCGCCGGGCTCTTGCCCACGACGTCTCCGCTGCGGTAGCCGTCGCGCACTCGGTCGCGCAGCGCCCGGTTCTGATCGACGATGACGCGCTTCTCCGTTGCCTTTTCGACCACCGCCAGCAGCTCGTCGTTCTTGAACGGCTTCTGGATGTAGTCGTAGGCGCCTTCCTTCATCGCCTGCACGGCCTGGGCCGTGGTGGCGTAGGCGGTGATCATGATCACCTGGGTCGAGTCCTCGACCTTCTTGGCTTCACCCAGCACGCCCATGCCGGATCCGTCCGGCATGGACAGGTCGGTGATGACCACGTCGTACGCGGGCGGGGCGCGCAACAACTCGACCGCACGGCGTTGGCCGTCGGCCACGTCGACGTAATGTCCGTGGCGCTTGAGCAGGACGCGCAACATCTCGCGCAGCCCCGCCTCGTCGTCGACCACGAGGATCCTGGCGGCCATGGCGGAAGCGTACCACGCAGCGTGCGTCCCCGGCTCAGTGCAGGCGACGCATGGCGCGGCGCACTAGAAGCCCACCCCGCCGCGCACTAGAAGCTAGAAGCCCACCCC
>JAPPOT010000020.1 GCA_028817855.1 Myxococcales bacterium | reverse complement strand
CGGTGTGGCCCTGCGGGCGCGCTCGCTCCTGAACGAACCTCGACGATTCGAGTGGCGGGGCAGCGGGTGCAGCCGCTGGTGGTGCGACGAGGCGACATGTGTGCTTTCGAGCTGCGTTTGGGAACGCGGTGCTCCGTGGCACAATCGCCGCGGAGCGATGGCGCGCAGGTCGCGGCGACGAGGCAGCAAGAAGAAGAGCGCCCCCGATGCGGGCGCAGCGCGCGCGGAGTCCGCGAGCGCGCCGGACCCCGCCGGCTCGGAGGATGGCCATCGCGTGCTGCCGCCGCTTCTGCTGGGCGTGGCGCTGCTGGTCTACCAGCCGATGTGGAGCGCCGGCTTCATCTGGGACGACGACGCCCACATCACGCCGCCGCAGCTGCGCTCGCTGCAGGGGCTCGCGCGCATCTGGTTCGAGCCGGGGACGACCCAGCAGTACTACCCGCTGACCGAGAGCCTCTTTTGGCTCCAGTACCGGCTCTGGGGCGAGGCGCCCCTGGGCTACCACATCACGAACATCCTGCTGCACGTCTGCACGGCGATCCTCTTCGGGTACCTGCTGCGCCGTCTGGCGGTGCCAGGCGCCTTCCTGGCTGCGGGGATCTTCCTCGTGCACCCGGTGCACGTCGAGTCGGTGGCGTGGATCACGGAGCAGAAGAACACGCTCTCGGCGGCGATCTTCATGGCGGCCGCCATCGCCTATCTGCGCTTCGATGAAAGCCGGCGCCGCGCGCCCTATCTGGCAGCGCTCGGCTTCGCCGTGCTCGCGCTGCTGGCGAAGATCGTGACGCTGGTGTTGCCATTTGCGCTGCTGGTGTGCCTGTGGTGGCGGGACGGCAAGCTCGGCCTGCGCAAGCACGTGCTGCCACTCGTGCCCTTCGTGGCCGCGGGCATCGTCTTCGGGTTGATCACGCTGCGCGTCGAGGCCGACCTGGAACGCCCAGCGGCCGCCGTCTTCGAGCTCACCCTGCTCGAGCAGGGGCTGTTGGCCGGTCGCTCCCTGTGGTTCTACATCGGCAAGCTCCTGTGGCCGCATCCGCTGCTCTTCTTCTATCCCCGCTGGGAGATCGATGCGGGGCAGCTCTGGCAGTACCTCTATCCGGCTGCGGCCGTGGCCGCGCTCGTGCTGCTGTGGTGGCTGCGTCGCCGCACGCGCGCGCCGGTCGCCGCCCTGCTTGCCTTCGGCATCATCCAGGCGCCGATGCTCGGCTTCCTCGACATCTACGCCTTCATCTACTCCTTCGTCGCCGACCACTGGCAGTACCTGGGCAGCACGGCGCTGATCGCGTTGGCTGCTGGCGCCCTCGCCACGGCGCTGCGGCATCGCGGCCTGTGGGGGCGTCCGGGTGGCCACGCCCTGTGCCTCGCCCCGCTCGCGTTGCTGGCGCTGTTGAGCTTCCGTCAGAGCGGGATGTACGCCAATAGCGAGGCCCTCTACCGCGCCACCATCGCCGGCAACCCGGACTCCTGGATCGCCCACAACAACCTGGCCGGCGTGCTGGTGTCGGCCGGCCGCGTGCGCGAGGCGCTGCCCCACTGCAAGCGCGCGGCCGAGCTCATGCCCGAGTCCTACGAGACCCACCACAACTACGCCCGCGCCCTGCTCGCCGCCGAGCAGCCCGGCAAGGCGATCGAGCACTTCGCGTTGGCGGCGCGCCTCGACCCGCGCCGTCAGGAGGTACACCTCGGCATGGGCGCGGCCCTGGTTGCCGCCGGCCGCAACGCCCAGGCCATCGCCGCCCTCCGCAACGGCATGGCCCTGGGGCCGGCCGCCGCCAGCGATCACTACGACCTGGGCCGCGCGCTGGCCGCCGAGGGCATGCATCCGGAGGCGATCCGCCAGTACCGCCGCGCCCTGCAGCTCGCCCCCGATTCCTCCGAGGTGCTCAACAACCTCGGCACCGCCCTGGCGCGCACCGGTCAGCTGGAAGAAGCCGCCGCCCTGCTCGAGCGCTCCCTGCGCCTGTCGCCCGACCCGCGCGTGGAGGCCAACCTCCAGCGCGTCCGCCAGGCCTTAGAAGCGGCTTCAGAGCCGCTTCTAGCTCGCTGAATCGCCTCGTCGCGCCATCCGAGCTTCTCGCAACGATCGGGTTGGCGTAGGCTTCGGACTGGCCGTGCTGGAGGGGGGAAGATGATCGATCGAGTCGGTGCGCATCCGATCGCAGCGCTTGCGCTTCTCATGTGCTCGGGCTGCGGGGGCGCCGCGCCGGTCGCATCGCCTGAGCAGGCGCATGGCGGCGACACCGCGGGAGGCGTCGAGCCCGTCGTGCCCGAGCGCCCGTGTCCGGAGCCGCCCGACCAGCTGCGCGGCGAGGGCGCGGTGGGCCCGCTGACGGCGAAGTGCGAGGCGGGCGAGCTCGAGGCCTGTGAGCGCGCCTGCGGGCAGGACGACGCCGACGGCTGCGCCGCCTACGCGCACGTCATGCAGAAGACCGACAGGGAGCAGGCGGTGCAGCTCTACTTCCGCGCGTGCGAGCTGGGCTCCGCCAACGGCTGCACCAACTACGGCGCGACCATTCGCCTCGGCTTCGACGGCGAGGTGACCCCCGGGGAGCACGAGTGCGCGCTCGACCTCTTCGACCGCGCCTGCAAGGTGGACGACATCTGGGCCTGTGGGATGTTGGGGCAGGCCTTCGCACGGGGGGAGGGCGTGGAGCCGAACCCGAAGTTCGCCGAGAGCGTGCTGGTGGGCGCATGCGATCGAATCGGCTACTTCGCCTGTAGCATGCTGGCCCAGCTCTACGACGATGGCTATCTGGAGCCGCCCGACCCCGAGGCCGCGGCCCGCGCCCGGGCCCGGGCCTGCGAGACCGGCTACGAGCCCGCCTGTCCGGCCAAGTAAAAGTACTGGACAGGAAACGTAAACGACCCCACAAAGGCGCCGTGGCAGTCAGCGACCCCCATCGGGAGGCGCCGCGTAGCGCTTTCTTCGAGGCCTGGGCGCGCTTCGTCCTGCGCTTTCGCTGGCCTGTGCTGCTGGCGACCCTCGCGCTGTCGGCCTTCTTCGTGCGCCAGGCCCAGCAGAACCTGGTGGTCGACACGACCGCCGAGGGCTTCCTGGGCTCCGAGCACGAGGCGACCATTGCCCTCGATGCCCTGGAGGACAGCTTCGGCAGCGACTCCGTCATGCTGGTCCTCGTCGAAGGGGACGTCTTCTCCCTGCCCTTCCTCGAGCGCCTGCAGAAGCTGCACGACGAGCTCTCGTCGATCGACGTCGAGCTCGACTTCCCCGACGAATACGCCGTCAGCAGCGCCAGCGCTCCGGCCGAGCGCGCGCCGGCCGCGGGCGGCTTCGCCGACTTCGGCGAGTTCGGTGACGACTTCGGCGAGGACGGCGAGGCCTCCGCCGATGCCTGGGGCGACGAGGAGGGCGGCACGGTCATCGACGAGGTGATCTCCCTCGTCAACGTGCGTCAGACGCGCTGGCAGGACGGCGGGCTGTTGGTGGGCGGGCTGCTCGACGTGTGGCCGACCGAGGCGCAGCTGCCGGCCCTACGCGAGCGCGTGCTGGCTGACCGCACTCTGCTCGGCCAGGTGGTCGGTCCCGGCGGCGGTCACACCGTGCTGATCGTGCGCGCCCAGCGCATGAACGAGAACGACCGCAACAAGGTCTTCGACGAGGTCGTGCGCATCGCCGATGCCCATGCGGCCGGCGGCTTCACCACCCGCGTCGGCGGGCCGGCGGCGATGGACGCCAGCCTGCACCGCATCATCATGAGCGACTTCCAGCGCCTGCTCGGCCTGGGCCTGCTGATGATCGTGGTGATCGTGACGGTGCTCTTCCGGCACCCCATCGGAGTGGTCGGGCCCGTGCTGGTCGTGATCCAGGCCGCCCTGTGGACGCTCGGCCTGATGGCGGCCACCGGCAGCGCCATGACCATGATCAGCAACATCCTGCCCCTGTTCCTGATCTGCGTCGGCATGGGCGACTCGGTGCACATCCAGTCGGTCTACCGCGATGCCCGCAAGCGCGGTGCCGACAACCACGCCGCGATCATCGAGGCCGTGGGCGCGACCGGCGTGCCGGTCTTCTACACGACGATGACGACCGCCATCGGCCTGCTGAGCTTCCGCTTCGCGTCGCTCGGCGCGATCCGCGACATGGGCACCTTCGGCGCCTTTGGCGTGACCGCGGCCCTCTTCCTGTCGTTGACCGTGCTACCGGTCACCCTCTCGCTCAATCGCAAGAGCTTGCTCGGGCTGCGGGACAAGGGGGAGCACCGCGACCGCATCGATCGCCTGCTGGCCTTCTGCAGCGCCCTCAGCCGCGACCGGATGATCGACGGCAAGCTCGACACCCGCCGCCGCCGCCGCGGCCTGCTGATCGGTGCCGCGCTGGTGGTGGGCTCGATCGCCTCGGCCACCACCCTGAGTGTCTTCCACGATCCGATGGCGTGGATCCCGCGCGGCTACGACGTCAAGGACGCCTTCGTCGAGATCGACGACCACATCGGCGGTACCGCCAGCGTCGCCATGCTGGTCAAGCCGGGTGAGGGCGGGCTCAAGGATCGGGAGCTGATGCTCGCCCTCGATCGGCTCGAGCGCCACGCCCGCGCCTACCGCGATCCGCGCACCGGCGACGACATCATCGGCAACTCGACCGGCGTGCTCGACGTGGTGCGCGAGAGTCATCGCGCGATCCATGGGGGCGGCGACGACCACTACAAGGTTCCCGACACCCAGCGCGGCGTGGTCGACATGTTCACGCTCTTCGAGAACTCCGGACCGGAGCAGCTCAAGCGCCTCGCCACGATCGACATGGGGCGCGCGCTGATGGTGATGCGGGTGAAGTGGCTCGATGCGGGCTCCTACGGGCCCCTGGTCGTGCACATGCAGGAGGGGGTACGACAGCTGGTCGGAAGCCTGGCGGACATCACGCTGACCGGCGCGGTCTTCACCCAGTTCCAGGTCATGCGGCACCTGCTCGCCGACCTGATCCGAAGCTTCGGCCTGGCGCTCTGTGTGATCACGCTGGTGATGCTGATCCTGCTCAAGGACCTGCGTCTGGGCCTGATCGCGATGGTGCCGAACCTGATGCCGATCGTGTGCGTGATGGGTTTCATGGGGGCGGTGGGCATCCCGATCGACGGCGCCAACCTGATGTTGGCGTCGATCGCGATCGGCATCGCGGTCGACGACACGATCCACTTCCTGCACCAGTTCAAAGCCCACTACAGCGCCCATGGGCTGGTCGAGCCCGCCCTCGAGCACGCGTTCCGTCATTCGGGTCGCGCGATCGTGACCACGAGCGTGATCCTGACGGGCGGCTTCATCGTCTTCGTCGCCTCCGAGATGGGGAACATCCAGAACTTCGGCTTGCTGATCAGCCTCGCGATCCAGCTCGCGCTCTTCTGCGACCTGATGCTCTGCCCGGTCCTGATCCGCACCTTCTTCCGAGATCGCGTGGCATCGCCGTCGGCGAGCTCCGCGGCTCCCGCCCACGCCTGACGCAGCGCCCCGGCTCTCGCCGGTCAGTCGGCCGCCGCCGGCGCGGCCACCAGTCGAAGCATCTTCTCGGTGGCGATCACGGCGGCGCCGATCTGGTCGGGGTCCACCCCCACGGTGGTGAAGGCCTCGACGCCCTCACCCCACTGGATCGCGGTTTCCACCAGCGAGGAAGCGCCGCCGCCCGGCGGGATCCGCACGCGGAAGTCGGCCAGCCGCGGCACCCGCACACCGAGCTCGCCGGCAGCACTGCGCAGGGCCGCCATCACGGCGTCGTAGCCGCCGGCACCGTCCGAGCCGGCGATGGCGCGCCGCTCGCCGACCTCGAGCGTGACCTCGGCGAAGGCGCGCTCGCCACTGCGCACCGTGACAGTGTAGTCCGCCACGCGCAGGTCACTGTCGGGCTGTCCGAGCAGGTCGTTGATCAGGAACGGCAGGTCGCCGGGGTGCACCACGCGCTTCTGATCGCCCAGCTCCACCACGCGCGCGAGCAGCCGGTCGCGCTCGCCCGGGCTCAGCGCGATCCCGAGCCGCTCCAGGTTCTGGTCGAGGGAGGCGCGGCCGGCGAGCTTGCCGAGGGCGTAGTCGCGGCGGCGGCCGAAGCGCTCGGGCGATAGCCGCGTCTCGTAGAGCCCGCCCTTGCGGTCACCGTCGGCGTGCACCCCCGCGGTCTGGGTGAAGACATCGCGCCCGACGATCGGCGTGTTGTCGGCGACCAGCTTGCCGCTGAAGGTCTCGACCAGGGTCGACAGGCGCGCGAGCGCGGCTTCCTGCACGCCGTGGTGGACGTCGGTGTGATCGCGCAGGGCCACCGCCACCTCCCCGAGGCGTGCGTTGCCGGCGCGCTCGCCCAGTCCGTTGACGCTGGTGTGCACGCCCCGCGCCCCCGCGCTGACCGCAGCCAGGGCATTGGCGGTGGCGAGGCCGTAGTCGTTGTGCCCGTGGAACTCGAAGTGCACGTCGGGGAACTCGGCCACCATGCGCCCGACCAGCTCCGCGACACCCGCCGGCGAGAGGCATCCGAGGGTGTCGGCCAGGTAGACGCGGGGCACGTGCAGGTCGCGCAGGCGCGTGATCGCGGCGCGTACGTAGCCCGGGGCGTCGCAGGCGCCACGCGACCAGTCTTCGAGGTAGGCGCCCGCCACGCGCACGCCGAGCTCGCGCGCGGACAAGACGGTGCGCTCGAGGGCCTCGAGGTGGGCCTCGGGCGTGAGGCCGAGCTGTCTGCGACAGTGGTCCTCGGAGCCCTTGAGCAGGAGGTTCATCGCCCCGCCGCCGAGCTCCCCCATCCAGCGGGGGGAGCGCTCGCCGTCGCAGAAGGCGAGCAGCTCGACGCGTTCCAGACAGCCCGCGTCGCGCGCCCAGGTGACGATGCGGCGCGCCGCGTCGAGCTCACCGTCCGAGACGCAAGTCGAGGCGACCTCGATCCGGTTGACGCCCAGGTCGATGAGCAGCGCCCGCGCGATGTGCAGCTTCTCGGCGGCCGTGAAGGCCAGCTGTGGGGTCTGCTCGCCATCGCGCAGGGTGGTGTCCATCAGGGACACGACGGAGGGGGCTTGGGCATCGGGCATGGTTCGCTTCGTCTCCAGCGACCACGGTCCATGCGGCCCGCCCGGGCCAGGGACGCCGCGGCGACCTCAGCCCAAACGACAAAGGCCGCGGGAACCGCGGCCTTTGTCGGGCGACTCGGAGCGCTCAGCATCCGGTCGACCCGGGCCGCGTGCCCGCGTCGATAATCAGAATGCTGATGCAAATGGAGTCGCGCTGCATGATGCCCCCGATCCTAGCGCTCGCCCCCGCGCTGTCAAGCGATGTCAGTAGACGAGGGCGGAGGCGTAGCCGACCGTGCGGTGCGAGTCCCCGGAGACCGCCGCACTGGTGTCGTGCTCGAGCAGCTCGACCGCGCCGGCACCGCGGGCGCGCGTGATCTCCAGCATCAGGGCGGTGGCCGCTGCGCCGCACATCGTGATGTCGTGGCGCTGGCAGACCTCGAGCATGGCCGCCGGCGCGAAGCGCTCCAGCTCGGCCAGGGCGAGCTCGTCCTTGCGCAGCGTGGTCTCGTGATCCTCGTAGTGGTTCATGTCGCTCGACGCCACCACCAGCACCGCGAGCTCGCCGAGCTGCTCGGCGATGTGCACGCCGGCCCGTCGCAGCACCCGGTATGGGGCGTGTCCGACGCTGATCACCGCCACGCGGACGTCGGGGCGCAGGCGCTGCAGGAAGGGCAGCACGACCTCCGCCGCGTGTTCCTGGCCGTGGGGCAGGTTGGTCACCGACAGCTCCGGCACCGCCGTCAGCGCCTCGGTCAGCTCGCGATCACAGGGGACCGCCCCGAGTGGCGTCTGCCAGGCGTCGTAGTCCGCGAGGCACAGGGCGCCGCCGCCCGGGTGGTGCTTGGTGTGGAGCAGGAGGACGCGCTCGGGGACCTCCACGGCGGCTAGCGCGTGACCGCAGATGGCGCCCGAGAAGACGTAGCCCGCGTGGGGCACCATCACACCGGCGACGCTGCGTCGCGGTCTGGCGGGCTCGGCCAGGTAGCCGTCGAGCTCGGCCTGTAGGGGGCCCGGGCGAGCATCGTAGAAGGCGCCGGCGACGGCCGGCGGGCGAACGGCGCGCGGAGGCATGGGCTCAAAGTAAGCACGGCGCGCGCGATTGGCGAGCCTCCAAACCCGCCCTGCCCTCGATGAACCGGGCAAGGATGAGGGCAGGTTCAGCGGGGCGCGAGCGTGGGGGGCTCAGTCGCGCAGATCGATGCAGACCCCCTCGCGCGCGGCCGCCGGGTCGAAGGCCAGCCGCAACAGCGCGGCGCCCGCATCGGTCGGTGCCAGCAGGGCGCCGCTCTCGTGCAGCCCGCGGAATCGCTCGACGTCCTTGAAGTCGCTGCTGCTCTTGCCGCGAAGGGTCTCTTGCATCCCGGTCTCCACCACGCCCGGCGCGACCGAGTGCACACGTACGCGCTCGCCCTCCTCGAGGGCGATGACCTCGCTCAGCCGGTCGACCGCGGCCTTGCTGGCGCAGTAGCCGCTCCAGCCGTGGTACGGCTTGCGGGCGGCGCCCGAGGAGATGTTGAGCAACAGGCCCTGGCCCCCGAGTCGGTGGAGCAGGCGCAGGTAGGCGCGGCTGCCCAGGGCGACGCCGAGCACGTTCACGTCCAGCAGCCTGCGCAGCTGCTCGGTGGGCGCTTCTCGCAGGGGGGCGACGGGCTCGAGCAGCCCGGCGTTGTTGACCCACAGATCCACATGGCCGAAGCGCTCGCTCGCCTCGTGTGTGAAGTCCTCCAGCGCGTCGCTGTCGGTGACGTCGAGCTCCCGTGCGAGCACGTGGGGACCGGATGCCAGCACTGGTAGTGAGCGACTGCACAGGGCCAGCGACATGCCCAGCTCGTGGCCCACCTGGGCGATGCCAGCGCCCAGCCCGCGGCTGGCGCCCGTGATGACGGCGACCTTTCCCGATAGATCCATGCGCGCAGGGTAGCGCACGCCTGCAGGCTGGCCGTCTTGAGTCGCACAAACGCCGGCGAGGTGGCCACCGAATGCTGCCAACCGAGGGTCTTGCCGTCGCTTTCTGTCAGCACCCTGACCGCAAGGACGCCTTGCGATCGGCGCCCATTTGAGCTTTTCTCAAAGCGCGTTCTTTGGGGGTCGGGAGTCCCCTGTTGGGAGGAAACCATGGGAATGCTCGACGGCAAGGTGGCGATCGTGACCGGCTCCGGCCGGGGGATCGGCAAAGAGATCGCACTGATGATGGCGGCCGAGGGCGCCAAGGTCGTGGTCAACGACCTGGGCGTGAACACCGACGGCACCGGGGAATCGAAGATCGCCGACGAGGTCGTCGACGAGATCAAGCAGGCCGGCGGTGAGGCGGTCGCCAACTACGACAACGTGGCGACGGTCGAGGGCGGCCGCGCCATCTTCCAGACGGCGATCGACAGCTTTGGCGCGCTCGACATCTTGGTGAACAACGCCGGCATCCTGCGGGACAAGACCCTCTTCAAGATGGAGGAGTCGGACTGGGATGCCGTCATGGCGGTCCACCTCAAGGGCCACTACTGCTGCACGCGCCCCTTTGCGCAGTACATCCGTGAGACCGGCCGCTTCGGTTGCCGCATCATCAACTTCTCTTCCGTCTCGGGGCTCTTCGGCAACTTCGGCCAGGCGAACTACGGCGCGGCCAAGTCGGGCATCGCGGGCTTCAGCCGCGTGATCTCGAAGGAGCTAGCGAAGTACCGCTGCAACGTCAACACGATCTCACCGGGCGCGGCGACGCGCATGACCATTCCTCTGTCCGAGGCCCGTGGTCAGAAGGTGGATCCCGCCGAGTTCAAGCGCGGTCCCAAGCAGATCGCTCCGGTGGTGACCTGGCTCGCCAGCGAGGATGCCAAGGAGGTCAACGCCCAGATCATCCATGTCTCCCGCGGCACCGTCGGGATCATGCAGCAGCCGGCCGTGATCCGTTCCTTCTCCGCCGATGCCCTGTGGACGCTCGATCAGCTTGGCGACCTGATGCCGAAGCTGGTCGAGGCCAAGCAACAGAACGAGGCCGCGGCCAAGGACGCCGGCAAGCCGGAAAAGATCTGAGCGAGATGACCGCGACGCTCGAGGTCCCGAGCGAGGAGCAGCTGGCCGAGGCGGGTGGCGCCGGGATGGTGCTGGCCCTGTGGGCTGGCCTGATCCCGGACGCCCCGGCGGTGCGCTCCAGGGCGGGCGACCGCACCTTCCGCGAGCTCAACGACAATGCCAATCGGCTGGCCCGCGCCCTGAGAGCGCGTGGCCTCCAGGCGGGGGACGCGGTTGCATTGGTCTGCAGCAACCGCCCCGAGTTCATCGAGGTCGTCTACGCGTGCAACCGTGCGGGCCTGCGCTACACGCCGGTCAACTGGCACCTGACGGCCGAGGAGGTGGCTTACATCGTCGGTGACTGCGAGGCCAAGGCGCTGATCGCCGATGCCCGCTTCGCCGAGCTGATGGTGGAGGCCGCGGCGCTCTCACCCGACGCCCACGTACGCCTCGCCATCGACGGGGCGATCGATGGCTTCGATGCCTACGCCCAGGTACTCGCCGCGCAGGATGGGGCCGACCTCGAGGACCCCCAGCTCGGCGGTCGGATGCTCTACACCTCCGGCACGACGGGCAAGCCCAAGGGGGTGATGCGCCCGCCGACCTACACGACCCGCCGCACCGCCACCTCCTCAGCCGCGAAGTACGCGCCCGGTCAGGGCCAGCTGCACCTCTGCACCGGCCCGCTCTACCACGCCGCGCCGCTGGGCTTCTCCATGATCATCCCCCTGGGCGCGGGCGTCGGGATCGTGCTGATGGACAAGTGGGACGCCGAGGAGACGCTGCGGCTCACGGCAGAGCACCGCATCACGCACACCCACATGGTGCCCACGATGTTCCACCGCATGCTGCGTCTGCCCGAGGAGGTGCGGCGCGGCCACGACATCTCCTCGATGCAGTACATCGTGCACGGCGCTGCGCCCTGCCCGGTCGCCACCAAGAAGGCGATGATGGACTGGTTTGGACCGATCATCTGGGAGTACTACGCCGCCACCGAGGGCTCGGGCTCGGCGGTCGGTCCGGAGCAGTGGTTGAAGAAGCCCGGTACGGTCGGCAAGCCCGCCACGGACGACCACGTCCAGATCTTCGACGACGACGGCGAGCCCTGCCCACCCAATCAGCCGGGCACGATCTACCTGAAGGTGCTCAAGGGGGCCGAGTTCGAGTACTACAAGGACCCGCAAAAGACGTCCAAGGCGCGTCGCGGCACCCACTTCACGCTGGGCGACGTGGGCTATCTCGACGAGGATGGCTTCCTTTTCCTGACCGACCGCAGCGCCAATCTGATCATCAGCGGTGGCGTCAACATCTACCCGGCCGAGGTCGAGGCGGTGCTGCTCCAGCACCCGGCCGTGCACGACGTGGCGGTGATCGGGGTCCCGAACCCCGACTGGGGCGAGGAGGTCAAGGGCGTGGTCGAGATGAGCGACGACCAGGGCGACCGCGACGCGCTGGCCGAGGAGCTGGTGACCTTCTGCCGCGAGCGCCTGGCCCACTACAAGTGTCCACGCAGCATCGACTTCATCGAACAGCTCCCCCGCCACGACAACGGGAAGCTCTACAAGCGCCGCCTGCGAGAGGCGTACCGGTAACATGGGAGGGAATCGTCGAGGTTCGCCCAGGAGCGGCTTACGTCCTCGGGCCAATCCTCGACGTAGCGCTGCTACGCCTCCGGTGTGGCCCTCCGGGCGCGCTCGCTCCTGAACGAACCTCGACGATTCGAGTGGCTGGTGGCGGGTGCTGCTGCTGGATGGTGGCACCGGCCAACGACGTGCGGGGGGTAGGGGGATCGCGCGCCTATCGCGTCAGGGCTACGATGCGGGCTTCGGTGCCGGTTCGGACGTAGACGCGGGCGAGGCATGGGACGCGGCGTCTGGAGCGGCCGGTGCGGAGGGGCGGGAGGCTGACCACGAGGTCGCTGCGTTCGATGCCGACCGGGATGGGCATCTCGGCGTGGTAGTGCTCGGCGCGTTCGACCTGGACGCCGCGGACGTCGACCAGGTCTTCCACGGTGAGGTCGGGCTCGTAGGTGAGCAGGTCGGCGCCTCCCATGCAGCGCTCGACCTCGGCCGCGCGCGGCACCTGGCGGCCGTCGACCGCGTGCACGATGCGCTCGGCCAAGAGCGCGTGGATGGTACCGCGGTCGCCCTCGATCAGGGCGCGCACGAAGGACAGCGCGATGGCGCGTGCCTGGGCCTCGCCGCTGCCGACCCGCAGGGCGCTGCTCTGTCCAGTCTGGCCTCCGCGTGCGGGGGGCGGGGTGAAGGGCTCGCGCTCGGTCGCGACGAAGTCCGGATCACTCGCGCGCGACGACGCCGTCGGAGGCGGGGGTGTGGATGCGCAGCCAACGAGCAACGCGCACAGCGTCCATCCGAAAGCTTGTCTGTGCGCGTCCACTAGAGCCCTTCCACCGAAGGGCTCTAGAGCCGGTCGGTGGTGACGTTGAGGTCGCGGTCCACGCAGACCACCTCGCCGTCCCGCACCGTGCGGTAGTCCGACGGGTTGTCGTCGTCCGGCGTGCTCGCCACGATCACGTAGCGCATCGAGCCGGTGGGGGTGCCGCCGGGGGCGTCGCTCTGGCGCTGGGGCACGCGCTCCTGCTCCACCAGGGCTAGCGGGCTGCCGCGTCGCAGGGCGAAGAGCTGGCGCCCGTTGGTCAGGGCGAGCGTCAGGCTCTTGGGCTCGGCGCCCACCTCGCGCGAGTGGCGGTCGAGCAATGTGACGGAGGAGCGAAGCGCGCTCACCAGGGTCGCGTCGGCGACATCCATCGAGTCGAGCTGACCGGCGTCGTGCAGGAAGGACAGCACCACGTGGAAGAGCAGCTCGCTGTCGCTGTTGCCGCGGATGTTGCGGCGCAGGAAGTCCGGCAGCGACTCGAGCAGCGGCTCGCGCACGGCCTCGAAGCCGGCGAGCTCTCCGACGTGGGCGAAGAGCCACTGGCGCATGCGGAAGGGTTGCGTGTCCTCGGCGCCGCCGCCCGTCGTCGCGGTTCGCACGTGCGCGATCGCAACGTGGGAGCGGACGCCGTCGAGCACGCCCGCCCACTCGACCTGTCCATCGATCGGACGCGGCCGCTTCCGGTGAAGCACCTCACCCGCCTGGTAGAAACCTGCACCACAACCGTCGGCGCCCTTCACCAGCGCGCGGTTGAGCGCCTCCCGCTCCTCGAGCAGGGCTTCGCCGAGCAGGTCGGCGCGGCTTGTCATGCATGCGAGTAGCAGTCCCATCGGTCTCGATAAGTATAAAGGATCACGACTGGCGCGTTACTCGCAGGTGAAACGAGTCCCGCTTTTGTTGGGTGCGACGGAGGGCATGTGGGTGGCCGCCTACTGCGGCCGTTCGTCGCCCTCGAGCGCTTCGGTCACCGCCCGGCGAGTTCGGTGCACTGCTCGCCGACGTGCGATTCGTTCTGCCACGCGCAGCGCGACGATGCACGTCGCCGCGACCGCGAGGGCCCAGAGGGCCGGGGTCACATCGATGCTGAGGTGCGCGAGGTCGCCCATCGGTCAGTCCTGCCGCGAGTCGAAATCCATTATGGGTGGAATGCGCTTTCTTGGGGCGGTTGTCCGGTCGTGATACCCGAGAAGGAGCATGGCCGCCCGCGACGATGCGCTGGTCGACTCGTATCTCGACCACCTCAAGGTCGAGCGCGGGTTGAGCCCACGCACCTTGAGCGCCTACGCGGGTGACCTACGGCGTCTGACAGGGCGTTTGGAAGAGGAGAGCGTCGCGCTCCCGGATGTGGACGCCGGTTTCGTGAGCCGGTTGCTCCTCGAGGTGGCGCGCGGTGGCGCCAGCGCGCG
>JAPPOT010000511.1:1942-2893 GCA_028817855.1 Myxococcales bacterium | reverse complement strand
CCGACTCGTTCCAGCGCATCGCGCGGCCCAACGAGATCAGCGCCGGCGAGCCGGACACGGACCTCTACCACACGGCCGAGACGATGGCGCGCATCCGCAGCTTCCAGCAGGCGCGCAACGAGGCCCTGCGCGACCGCCAGCGGCTGCCGAAGCTGCGCGTCGCCATGCAGGATCTGCTCAACGCGCGCCTGAGCACCGGCGTGCTCGACCGGGTCGACCTGCCCGAGGAGCTGATCGACCTGCCACAGGGCGAGCTGAACGACCTCGAGAGCTTCATGCGCCAGGGGCAGCTTCTGATGGCGTCCTTCAAGTCCGGGCTGTCGGCCACGGGCAGCATCAACTTCGGTGGCTGGGACACGCATGGCAACCACGACCGCGACCACTCGCGCAAGGTGGTCAAGCTCTTCGGCGGCATCGATTTCCTGATCCAGGAGGCCGAGCGCCAGGGTCTGGCCGACAAGCTCTACATCGTAGACACCTCCCAATTTGGCCGCGGGCCCCACTACAACGGGGAGGGAGGGGGATCCGGCAAGGATCACTGGCCGATCAGCAGCATGTTTGCCCTCGGTCCCGGCATCGCGGGCAACCGCATGATCGGCGGCACCGACAACAGGCAGCTGGCGCTGAAGGTGGACCCGGACAGCCTCGAGCTCTCCGACAGCGGCATCAAGCTCGGCCCCGAGCACGTGCACCGGGCCCTGCGCGCGATCGCGGGCATGGACGACGCGCCCTTCATGGGTGAGTACCCGCTGCCCGGCGAGGACCTGGCGCTCTTCGGCTGAGTGCGCCGCAGGCGTCCGCTACAGCTCGTCCAGCCCCGGCAGCCGGTAGGGCGCGCGGTAGTCGCGCGACAGCAGCGCGGCGGTCTGCGCGTCGTCGGTTTCGCCCGCGTCGTCGACGACGATCCTGCGTCCGAGCAGCAGGGCGTCGCTCGCGGCGTTGTCGTCCAGG
>JAPPOT010000511.1:0-1932 GCA_028817855.1 Myxococcales bacterium | reverse complement strand
TCGTCCAGGGGGGCGCGCGTCGCGGCCAGCACCTCGTGGACCGACTCGTGGGCACCGAGCTCGCCGAGGCGCTGGTCGATGGCGCCGTCGTCGACGTCCTCGCCCAGCTGGTAGGAGAGGTTGCTGAGGTGGCACAGGGCGCTCGAGAGATGCCCCTCCTCGATGCTGCACGCGACTTGCTCGGCGTCCTGACTCTGCACGGCGGCGATGAAGCTGTCGAAGGACTCGCCCTGCTCACCGGGAAAGTCCATCACCTTCGCGCCGTCGCGATCGAAGAGGGACGCCTGCTTCTTGCAGAAGACCACGAAGCCGTCCTCGCCTTCCAGCACCACCCCGTTGTTGCAGTGGTCGTGGTCGGGCGATGGCAGTCCGCGCACGTCCTGAACGACCGTGGTCTGGTCGAACTGCTGGATGCTGATCTGGGTGTTCGGCGTCTCGCCGGCGTCGGGCTCGCCGGCGCGCGCCCCGTAGCTCAGCGTCCAGTCCGGCATGCCGCTGAGCCCCAGGGCCCAGCGCACCAGGTCGATGCGGTGCACGCCGTTGTTGCCCAGTCCACCGTTGCCGGTCTCCCAGAACCAGTGCCAGTGGTAGTGGAACTTCTCCCGGTCAGGCACCGCGTCCGGGGCCGGGCCCGACCACAGATCCAGGTCCACCGTGTCCGGTACCGGGTTGCCGTCCGCCGCGAAGATCGGGCTGCGCTCGAGCCACGTGAGGCAGCTGGCCAGCCGCACGCTGCCGATGCCGCCCTCGCGCACGTGGGCGGCGCCGGCCGACAGGGAGGGATTCGCCCGGCGGTGGAGCCCCGCCTGGCAGACGCGCCCGAGCGCCTGCGCCGCGCCGATCAACACCAGACCCTCATCGAAGGCGTGGCTGACCGGCTTCTCCAGGTAGAGGTCCTTGCCTGCCTGCATCGCCCACACCCCGCCGACGGCGTGCCAGTGGTGCGGCGTGGCCATGGTGACCGCGTCCACCTGCGGGTCGTCGAGCACGCGGCGCATGTCCTGGACTGTCGCCGGACGGTGGCCCGACAGCGCCTCGGCCTCGTCCGCCCGCGCCTCGGCACGCGCCATGTCCGCGTCGCAGACGTAGCGCAGCTCCACGTCGGCGCGCCCGGCCAGCCGCTCCACGTGGTCGGTCCCGAAGCCGCCCGCGCCGATCACCGCCAACCGTATCGCGTCGCTGCGGCTGCCCGGCGCACTGCTGTCACTGTTCGAGCACCCCGCCGCAAGAGACCACGGCGCGGCGGTGGCCGCGGTGGCGGCGAGCATTTCGCGCATGAACTGCCGTCGTGAGCGCGTGTGACGCCGCATGGTCCCCCGATCGATCCGTGGAGTGGCCGGAGTATCGCACAAAGCGTCGACGTGGTCGCGCCGGTGGTGCGGGCCTGCGGTCCCGATCGCGCACGGCGCCTTGTGCGGGGATTGCGGGGCAGGGCGTATACTGCGCCCGTGGCCGAGGTCGACAGGCGCGCTGGCGGGTTGCTGGCGGTGACGGTGCTGGCTGCGGCAGCGCTGGGCCTGGGGGTGCGCGCCGACAGCCTGCAAACCGGCTTCTTCTCGGACGACTTCGTCGAGGAGGCGATGCTGCAGGGGCACTACCCGGCCGAGCGCGGCGCGCTCGACCTCTTCAACTTCGTCGATGGCAGCGAGCACGAGGTGCAGCTGTTGATGGCGCGCGGTGCGCTGCCCTGGTGGAGCGCGCCCGATCTCAAGCTCGCCATGTTCCGGCCACTCACGAGCGCGCTGGTGGGCCTCGACCGTGCGCTCTTCGGTCCCGATCCATTCGCACGCCACCTGCACTCGGCCCTGTGGTGGGTACTGGCCCTGGCCGCGGCCGTCTGGCTGTGGCGCGCTCTCCTGCCGCCGGCGGCCGTGGCGGTGGCGGCGCTCTTCTTCGCGCTGGAGGAGGCGCACACGCTGCCGCTGTCGTGGC
>JAPPOT010000300.1 GCA_028817855.1 Myxococcales bacterium | reverse complement strand
GATGGGGTTCGCCAGGAACCTGGGAGGGCTGAGTGCCTCCTCGGCGATGACCGGTAGCGCAGGGCCCAGACCGCGCAACGCGACCCCGAGGGAAACGGCCCGTCCCGCCGCCCTCCCGACTGACAACACCGCGCGAGCGCGCTAGCGTGGCGCCGATGAGCACTGGACGGGGGGAACGCGCGGCCGCCGCGCTGTTGCTGCTGGCGTGGCTGTCGAGCTGCGCGACGACTAGCGGCACGGAGCCATCGAGCACGCAAACGATCGCGGACGAGGGCCCGCTGCCGATCCCGGCCGATCTCCAGGAGCCGCTCGCGCGCTCGATGGGCGTGGGGCGGCAGCTCTACACGTTCGACAAGGCGGCCGCGATCGGAACCGACACGCTCATGCCGCACGTGGAGGATCCCACGCGTGGGCCCAACGGAGAGGTTCCCGAGGGGCTCTTCGTCACGCATGTTGTGACCGACTACCCCCTCGAGACCCACGTCTTCACGAGCTTGCTCATTCGCATGCCGGTGCTCGTGGCGACGTCGCGCGGCGTGTGGCACGTGGCCGGGGACGAGATCACGCTCGTCAAACACGGACCCCCGTAGGGTCAGCTGCGATGCGGTGCGCGCACGGGGCTGGGGTGTGATGAGCGCGCACGAGATTCATGCCAGCGCGCGCGTGCGGCTCGAAAGCGCTTTACTTCCGTGATGCGTCTCACGCATGTTGGTGAACGGGCTCCCCGTCCCAACGCTTGAGCAGTGAGAGGCAAGCGTCCGCAGTGCAATCTGACGACCCCCCCCCTTCGCGACCCAGGTTGCTGTTGTTCGAGCCGGTTCGGGCCGTTCAGGGTCCGCTCCGTGGCGCCCTGGAGGATGCCGGTTACGAAGTCGCCGTCGTGAGCGACGCGCGCGAGCTCGCCGGCGTGTTGCCGAGCTTCACGCCAGACCTCAGCATCGTGGACCTGGTGCGTCGCGATCATCCGCGCGAGCTGGAGGCCTACTCGGCGAAGCTCGGCACGGTCGTGCTGGTCGGCGAGCCCGCCCAGGAGGCGACGGAGGAAGGCCGCCGCTCGCTCCGACCCTCGCAGGTCTTCCGCCGCTCGCGTGGCATCGACGAGCTGATCACGCTCGTCGACGAGCTCGCACCGAGGGGACGCGGTCAGGAAGCTCCCCTGACCGCCGCGGGGCGAAGAGCGCGAGAGGCCCCGGTCCGCCGAGCTTCCTGACCGCGTCCCCTCGGTGCCACGGCGTCAGTTGCCCATCAGCGCCGCGCCGATGCCGAACAGGACGAGCAGCACCAGCAGTCCGAACAGCACCAGTACGACCACCGAGGTGCGGTACTTGACGTGCGGCGTCGCCTCGACCACCTGCCTGTACTCGTCCGAGAAGATCATCCTGCCCTTGGCGCTCAGCAGCAGGTAGAGGATGTAGCCGTTGATCAGCGTGCCCAGGGGAAAGCCGAGCAACCCGATGCACGACAGGACGATGCTGGTCATGCGCGCCCAGGTCTTGAGCCGGCGGATCCCCCAGCCCACCAGGCCCGGGATCGCGACCAGGAAGAGCATGAGCACGCCGAGGCCGGCGCCGGAGAACTCTTCGTCGCCGAGCGCCCCGACCATCAGCATGATCGCGGTCAGCAGGTACATCCCGGCGCCCACGTAGTAGAGCATCCCGATCGAGCGCACCGAGGCCTCGTGCTTGATGTGCTCCTGGCGAATCGCCTCGAAGTGGGTCTTCGAGCAGTTCTTGCAGTAGGCGGCGCCCTCGGCGCGAACCGCGATGCAGCTGCTGCACAGGTAGTCCCCGCAGCGCGTACAGGTGACGCCCGCGCGCAGTGTCGGATGCTGCGCGCACATCGCCCCGGCCGTGGCCGGGGCCTCGATCACTCCCCCTTGGTGCATCCCCCCTCCACTCCGAGGCGATCATAGCACGCCAGAGCGCGCGCATGCCCGTGCTCGAACGGCTCTTCGGCCGGGGCTCGGGATTCCAGCGCATCGTGTTAGCGTTCGGCGCTTCGATGGACTTCGATCGCAAGTTCGACCACCACAACCCCGACTTCGACGTGCCCCTCGAGACGGTGCAGGCGGCACTACCCGACCTCGCCATCCGCGCGATGACGCGCCTGTCCGGCGGCTACTGCAACGCCAACTACGCCCTGGAGCTGGCCTCGGGTGAGCGCTGCGTCTTGCGCATCGCGGGGCGCGAGCCCGAGCTCGTCGCGATCGAGTGCGCGCTGCTGCGCATGCTGCACGGGCGCTTGCCGGTGGCCGAGGTGCTGCGCGTGGAGACCGGCGAGGGCCCCATCGGCCGGCCCCACGCCTTGCTGTCGCTGTTGCCCGGCGAGCCCCTGTGCCGCGTGGAGGACACGCTCGAGCTGTCGGCGATCGCGGCGCTCGGCCGCCAGGTCGGTGAGCTCGCGGCGCGCCTGCACGACACCCGCTTCGAGGCTTCCGGCTTCTTCAGCGTCGATGCCGATGGCGAGCTGGCGCTGCCCGATCCCCTGCCCACCATCCGCGGCCCCTACGACGACCTCGCCCGCGCGTGTCTGGCCAAGCCCGTCGTGCGCGAGCGCCTGGGCGCGTCGCTCTTCGACGCGCTCGCCACCTGCATCGAGCGCGACGGGGACGTTGCCTGGGACGGGCTACCCCAGGGCCGGCTGACCCACTCGGACTTCAACCAGAAGAACATCCTGGTGGCGCCTGTCGACGGCCGCTGGACGGTCACCGGCGTGCTCGACTTCGAGTTCGCTCACTCGGGCTCCGGCATCGACGACCTCGGCAACTTCGTGCGCTTCGCGGGCGAGCAGCCCGACTACGGCGAGGCACTGGTCGAGGGCTACCGCGCCGCCGGCGGCCAGTTGCCCGACGACTGGCGCTTCCGCACACGCTACCTCGACCTGATCCCGATGATGCAGGGCCTCGCCCGCGAAACCATCGGCCCCCGCTCCCTGGCCACCGCCCGGGCCGTGATCGCCGAAAGCGTGCGCGCGCTGCACCCTGCAGCCTGACCCCGAGCTGCTGGTGGCAGCTGCCCGCCGGGGCTTCCCGCACGAGCATCCCGGCGGACGTCCGCCTCGCGCGCGACCCCCGCAAGCGACAGGCGCCGGATTCTTATTGACATTGAAAGTCAATATCAATAAGAAGTCCCCATGTCTCGGATCTCGGTCCCCACGCCCGCCCAGGAGCTGCGCTGCGCCTGCGGGAGCTTGCTCGCGCGTCTGGTCGCGGGCGGCGTCGAGCTGAAGTGCCGGCGCTGCAAGCGCGCCGTCGTGCTGCCGCTCGAGCGTGTGCCCAAGGCCCGGAGCTGATTCACCGACCCCAACAGAAACCACACAGCCCAGCGGCCCGCGGCCCTCGAGTCCAGCGCCCCGACGACACGAGCCAGACCGGCTCCACGTCACCGGAGCTCGAGAGCAATGGAAACGAAGTCCGCCAAGCACCCCCCCGCTGCGAGCAGCTGTCACCACACCCGCCTGGCCGAGAGCGCGGTCGCCGCCGTGGACATTTGTGAGTGCGGGATGATGCAGATCCACATCGGCGCGCTGACCCTGCGCATGACGCCGGGCGCCGTCTCCGAGCTGCTGGGCACCCTCGGCCACGCCGTGGCCGAGCGGGCGGCGCGCGGAGCGGTCGTCGGTCCAGCAGCGGGAACCCGCGTCGCGCTCCTTGCGCGTGAGCGGGGACAGGCGTGACCCCACTCGCGCGAGTCCGACACGCGCACCCCTGCTTCGCCCGCTCTGACGCCCGTGTCGAGCTGATGAGGTTGCCAGTGAGTCGTTGCACGCACCGCGCTCCCTGGACGGGCGCGCTGCTGGTCATGGTGGTCACGGCGCCGCCGGCGCGCGCGCAACAGGCCTCGATCGAGCCCGACGGAGTGATCCACCGTGTCGACGAGGTGGTGGTGACGGGCTCCCGCACCGAGCGCCCGCTGGCCGAGACTCCGGTCGCGACCGAGGTGATCACGCACGAGGAGATCGACCGTTCCGGCGCCGACACCGTTGCCGATCTCCTTGAGGAGCGGGCTGGCCTCCACGTCCAGCGCAACTTCGCGGGCTCCGGCGTCCAGCTGCAGGGACTCTCGCCCGACTACACCCTCGTGCTGATCGACGGCCAGCGCACCACGGGCCGGATCGGCGGCGTGAACGACCTCGAGCGCATGTCGCTGCGGGATGTCGAGCGCATCGAGATCGTGCGCGGCGCCGGCTCGGCGCTCTACGGCTCCGACGCGATTGGCGGCGTGGTCAACATCATCACGCGTCGCACGAGGCGGCCCCTGGAGCTCTCGGCCAGGGCCGCCTACGGCAACCTCGGCCTGTTCGATGCCAGCGCCTCCGGCGGGGTCGAGCGCGGGCCGCTCGGCACGCGCCTGTCGGTGGGCTTTCGGCGCGGCGACGGCTACGACCTGGAGCCGGACGACGTCGCCACCCATGGCAACGCGTCCGATCAGATCGAGATCGGTCATCAGAGCGTGTACGCCTTCTCCGAAGACGACACCCTCTCGCTCTCGGCCGAGTACCTCTTGCGCGACCAGGCCGGGATCGACCTGGCCGGATCCGGCGCTGTCTTCGACCGCCAGAACCGCACCGAGACCCTGGGTGTGCGGCTCTCGCCGCAGCTGCGCCTCGGCACCACGCGCCTGCGCACCTGGGCGGGCTTCTCCTTCTTCCGCGACCAGTTCCAGCAGGACCAGCGCGGCGCCAGCGCCCTCGACCAGACGCAGGACACGCGCGAGCAGCTGGCCCAGGCCGGTGGCCAGGTGGACTTGCTGCTCGACGGCAGCCATCTGCTGTCGGTAGGCATCGAGGGTTTCTACGAGCACCTGCGCTCGGAGCGTCTCGTGAGTGGGACCGGCGACCGCACGCGCGCGGCGGTCTTCGTGCAGGACGAGTGGGCTATCCTCCAGGATCTCCCGCGCCTGGTCCTGGTACCCGGCGCGCGCCTCGACGTGGATTCCCAGTTCGGCCTGGCGCCGACTCCGCGCGTCGCCCTGCGCTTCGACCCCCGCGAGGACGTGGTGGTTCGCGCCGCCTACGGCCTTGGATTCCGTGCGCCGGACTTCCGCGAGCTCTTCCTCCTCTTTCAGAACCCCAGCGCGGGCTATCAGGTGGACGGGAACCCGGACCTGGAGCCAGAGCGTTCGCGCAGCGCTACCATCTCGGTGGAGTACCAGCCCCTGCACTGGCTGTGGCTGTCGGTGGGAGCCTTCCGCAACGACCTGTCGGACATGATCCTCACCGACCAGGTCGACGACGGTGGTGCCGCAGGTCCCACCCAAATCCAGTACGTCAACGTCTCGTCGGCCTATACCCACGGCATCGACGTGGGCAGCCGCCTGCGGCCGGCGGACGGTCTGTTGCTGGAGCTGGGCTACTCGTTGCTCGGAACGCGTGACGAGGGCAACGCGCGTCCGCTTCCGGGCCGCCCCACCCACCGCGGCACCTCGACCGTGCGCTACCGCTACGCGCCGATGGGCTTCGAGGCGCTGACGCGCGCCGCCCTGGTGGGGCCGCGTCCTTACTTCAGCGACGAGGACGGTGACGGCGAGGAGGAGCGCACCGACGCGGACGCCTACGCGACGATCGACGTCCGCCTCGAGCAGGGCATCGGGCCGCATCTCGCGGCCTTCGTGCGGGTCGACAACATCCTGGACGCGGGCGACCCCGAGTTTCTGGCCATCCAGCCCCGCACCGTCATGGGCGGCCTGGAGGCCCACTACTGAGCGCCACCGAGCGCCGGACTCTTTTCTTCGAGGAGATGAGGATGGACTACGCACTGCATGCAATCGCTCGAGCTGCTCTGATGCTCGGCGCGACGCTGGCCCTCGGCTGCGCCGCGGAGCTCGGAACGTCGGACGGCGATGAACAGGACCCGCCCGCTGCCGGCGGCATCACCACCGTCGACAACGGTGACGGCACCTACACCACGCTCGTCGACGCCAGCGACGGCGAAGCCTGGCTCACCTTCGACTTCGAGTCCGGCGAGCGGGTCCTCGAAGGCGACGAGGCCTGGGACCTGGGCTTCCAGCGTTTCGAAATCAAGTCGAACGGCGGCATCAGCGGAGACGGCCGCGTGGTCGTCGCGGCGCTCGCGGGCGCGGACTTCGAGGCGCTCGAGCGCGCTCCGGGGGGCGAGTACGTCGAGGACGCTGCCGACGGCGACGACGAGGACGAGGACCCGGACTATGCGTTCCTGGTTGGCGACGGCTGGTACAGCTACGACCCCACGGACCACACGCTCAGCCCCCAGGACGTGCTCTACGTCGTGCGCACGGTCGAGCAGGGCTACTTCAAGCTCCAGATGCTGGACTACTACGACGAGGCCGGCAGCTCCGGCTTCCCACGCTTCCTGTGGGCGGAGGTCGATGCGCCCGCGGGTGACATCTCGGTCACCGAGCCGGGCCGCACAGCGGCCCCCGACGCCGGCGCGCCCTGAGGAGGCCCACGATGTTTCGCATCGTTCTGATGACGCTATTCGCGCTCGCGAGCATCTCCTGCACACGGGACTCCGCCGAGTCAGGCGACCCGACGCAGGGACCGGTCGGGGCATCCGCTTGGAAGGCGGTTCCACGCCAGGTCGTCGACGCCCACGGAAGAGTCGTGGAGATCGCGGACGTCTCGCGCGTGGTGGCTGCCGGTGGCGGCGTGACCGAGATTTTATTCGCGCTGGGCGCCGCAGACCGCGTGGTCGGCGTGGACACCTCGAGCGTCTATCCGGAGGCGGCCATGCGGTTGCCGAAGGTGGGCTACCAGCGTCGGCTCTCAGCCGAGGGGGTGCTCGCGCTCGCACCCACGCTGGTCGTCGCCACGACCGAAGCCGGCCCGCCGCCTGCCCTCAGGCAGATCGCCGGCGCGGGCGTACCGGTGTTGCAGGTGACTGCAGAGCACACGATCGACGGCGCGAGGCAGCGCATCGCGACACTCGCGCACGCGCTCGGGCTCGAGCCCGCCGGCGAGTTCATGGTCGAGCGGCTGGACGAGGAGCTGGTCAGCGCCATCCAGGCACTGTCGACCGACGCGCCGAAAGTGATGTTCATCTACGCGCGCGGGCAGGGCACCGTGAACGTCGCCGGTCGCAATACCGCCGCCGACGAGATGATCCGGCTGGCGGGCGCCAGCAACGCAATCACCGCGTACGAGGGCTACAAGCCGCTCACCTCCGAGGCGGCGGTCGCGGCCGCACCGGACGTCATCCTGCTGCCGACGCGGGGCATCCAGAGCCTCGGTGGTACGGCGGCCGTCCTGGAGCTGCCGGGCCTTGCCCTCACGCCCGCCGGTCGCGCCCACCGCGTGGTCCAGATGGATGACCTGCTGCTCCTCGGTTTCGGCCCGCGCACCGGCCAGGCCGTCGCCGTTCTGCGCGCCCTCCTCCTCGCCGACCGCGCGGAAGGGGCGGCCGCGGGCGGCCTTGTCGCCCGGGGGGAGGGCTCGCGTGACCCATCCCCCTTTCGTCGGGGTATCGGCCCGACGAAAGGGGAACAGCCATGAGCGGCGCGGTCACGGCGGGGTCTCTCTCCCTGCCCGCACTCCCTCTCGCGAAGCAGGGCAAGCGCGCGCTCGGCTTGCTCGCGCTCCTCGTCGTGGCCGCGTCGTTCGTCGCTGTCGGTGTCGGTGCCGTCGGCATCGCCCCCGCCCAAACGCTCGCCATCTTGGCCGAGTCGCTCGGGGTTGGCGGCATCTCAGACTTCGCGGCGAGTCAGCAGAGCGTGCTGTTGAGCATTCGCCTGCCGCGTGTCCTGCTCTCGATCGCAGTTGGCGCGGCGCTGGCGATCTCGGGCGCCGCGATGCAGGGGCTCTTTCGCAACCCGCTGGCGGATCCGGGCCTGGTCGGCATCTCCAGCGGCGCGGCGCTCGCGGCGACGGCGACGATCGTGCTCGGCGAAGCCCTCGCGCCCGAGCTGCCCGAGGCCGCGCGCACGCTGCTGCTGCCGGTGGCCGCCTTCCTCGGCAGCCTCGCGACCACCTTCTTGGTCTGGCGCGTGGCCACCCGCTCGGGCCACACGGCGGTGGCGACCATGCTGCTGGCCGGCATCGCGCTCAACGCGCTCACGGGCGCGGGCACCGGCGTGCTCACGCTGCTCGCCACCGACCCCCAGCTGCGCACCCTGACCTTCTGGACCCTGGGCAGCCTCAACGGCGCCACCTGGCCCGCGCTCTGGATCGTGCTCACGATGAGCGCGCCGGCGCTGATCTTGATCCCGCGCCTGTCGAGGGCACTCAACGCGCTCTTGCTCGGTGAAGCCGAGGCGCGCCACCTGGGCATCGAGGTCGAGCGCGTGAAGGCCGCGATCGTGCTGCTCACCGCGCTGGCTGTCGGTGCCACCGTGGCGGCCTGTGGAATGATCGGTTTCGTCGGGCTGGCCGCGCCGCACCTGATCCGGCTCCTGCTCGGCGCCGACCACCGCGTGCTCTTGCCTGGCGCGGCCCTGCTGGGCGCGGCGCTGCTGGTGCTGGCCGACCTGGCCGCGCGCACCGTCGTGGCCCCCGCCGAGGTGCCGATCGGGATCGTGACCACGCTGCTCGGCGCGCCCTTCTTTCTGTGGCTGATGGTACGCGAGGCCGAGCACGGGGGACTGTTCCGATGATCGTCGCCGAGTCCGTCACGGTCCGTGCACGCACCAAGGTCCTGGTCGACCGGGTCTCCGTCGAGGCGCGCTGCGGAGAGGTGCTCGCGATCCTCGGGCCCAACGGCGCGGGCAAGAGCACCCTGCTGCGGACCCTCTCGGGCGAGCGCCAGCCCGACGGAGGACGCGTGCGCATGCGGGGCCGGTTGCTGTCGGACTGGCGTTTGCGCGAGCGCGCACGCGTCCGCGCCGTGGTGGCCCAGGAGAGCGTGTTGGCCTTCCCCTTTCGCGTGCTGGACGTGGTGCTGATGGGGCGCACGCCCCGCGTGGAACGCAGCGAGAGTGCCCACGACGAGCACATCGCCTGGCTGGCGTTGCAGGCCGTCGGCCTGGGAACCTTCGCCGCGCGCAGCTATCCCACGCTCTCGGGTGGCGAGAGGCAGCGCGTACACCTGGCGCGTGCGCTGGCACAGATCTGGGATGCCAGCAGCGAGCGCTACCTGCTGCTGGACGAGCCCACCTCGGGGCTGGACATCGCTCACCAGCACGAGGCCATGGCGCTGGTGCGGAGGCTGGCCCACGACCTGGCGAGGACCGCAGTGGCGGTGGTGCTCCACGACCTCAACCTGGCGGCGCAGTACGCCGATCGGATCCTCTTGCTGCGCGGCGGTCGCGCGGTGGCCACCGGCACGCCCAGCGCCGTGCTGACCGCCGACAACCTGCGTCACACCTTCGGCGTCGAAGCCGTGATCGTTCCCCACCCGCGTGCTGCCATGCCCCTGGTGGTGCCCATCTCCCCAAACGCCTTCCCAATGGAGCATATCGAATGAGCACTGAGACGAACGAACAAACGGGCCTGGCCGAGCGCTGGGACGCACTGAACCGAGAGCAGCCACGGCTACGGCAACGAGATGCCGCGGAGCGTCTCGGCGTGACGGAGGGCGAGCTCGTGGCCAGCCGTGTGGGCCGCGATGCCGTGCGGCTGGACGCGGACTGGCCGGGCATCCTCCAGAGCCTCGAGCCGATCGGGACCGTGCTGGCGCTGACCCGCAACGGCCCGGCGGTGATCGAGAAGACCGGTGAGTACACCGGCGTGTCGGTGAAGGGGCCGATGGGCCAGGTGGTCGACCCCAACATCGATCTGCGGCTCTTTCTCTTCCGCTGGGGTGTGGCCTACGCGCTGACACAGCAGACCCCGCGCGGCATACAGCGCAGCCTGCAGGTCTTCGATCGGCACGGCCAGGCGGCGCACAAGATCTTCCTTAAAGCGGACAGCCGCGTGGAGGCCTTCGAGCAGCTGGTGTTCGCCCACGCCAGCGATGACCAGGCGCCCGGCGAGGCCTTCCTCCCGGAGCCCGAGCGCATCGCGGAGGTGCCCGATCGCGAGATCGATCGGGATGCGCTGCTCACCGGCTGGGCACAGCTGACCGACACCCACGAGTTCGTGCATCTGCTGCGCAGGCTTCACACCACGCGTACGCAGGCCCTGCGCCTGGCGGAAGGGGTGTGGACCGAGCCGGTCGTGGTTCGCAGTCATCGCGACGTCTTCGAACACGCAGCGCGCATGGGCATGGAGCTGATGGTCTTCGTCGGCAACCGCGGTGCGATCCAGATCCATGGCGGGCCGGTTGTGAATCTCGAGCAAGTCGAGGGCTGGTTCAACGTGCTCGACTCGGGCTTCAATCTGCACCTGCGCGAGGACGGCGTCGCCTCCGCCTGGGTCGTGCGCAAGCCGGCCGCTGAGGGCGAGGTGACCAGCCTCGAGATCTACGATGCCGCGGGCGACATGATCGCCTACGTCTTCAGCATGCGGGAGCACGGCCAGCCGGAGAGTGCCGCCTGGCGCGCGCTGCTGGCTGGGCTCGAGCGCGTGCCCCGAGCGGGTCACGTGGCGCAGGCGCGCACCGAGGTTGCAGCGTCCTGACGCCATGCCCTGCACTCGACCGCTGTTTCCGCGTTTCGTTCTGCTCTCGCTGGTCGCGCACGCGGCCCTGGCGATCGGCGCGGCGCGTGGGTTGGATGCGTTCGAGGTGCCGCCCGATCGGCGGGTGGTGATCGAGCTGGTCGAGTCGGCGCCGGTGGTCGCGCCGCCACCGGCATCGCCACCGGCATCGCCACCGGCCGCTGCTCCGCCGCCGTCGCCCCCTGCGCGACCGGCGAAGCCGCGCCGCGCGCGCCGAGCTCCGCGCGCGCCGGTCGTGCGAGCAGTTGAGTTTCCGGCGGTGGAGCCGCGGCGGGGCGCCGTGGCACCGGCTGCCACGGAACCGGCAGTGGACGTCGCGGTTGCGGTGCCAGCGACCGCCGTCGGGTCCACCGGGCGGGAGACCACAGCCCCTTCCGGGTCGGGCGCTGGGTGCGTTCGGCGCGATCGGCAGGGCCTTTGCCTGGGAGCACACCCTGGCCTCGACCGCGACGCGGCGCTCTCCCGTTACCTCGCGCGCGTGCGCCGCGCGGTCCAGCGCTCGCGTCGCTATCCCTACATGGCCAAGCGCATGGGGCTCGAGGGACTCGTCACGGTGCGCGTGACGATCGACGCGCGCGGCCGCTCCGTGGGCGTCCACGTGATGGGCGGACGCGCGCCCCAGGCGCTGCGCGAGGCAGCCCTGTCCGCGGTCCGTTCCGCAGCACCCTTTCCGGTGCTGCCCGCCGTCCTGGGCACCCGCCTGGAGGCCGTCGTCCCGATTCGCTTCCAGCTCGCCGCGCGCTGAACGCTCAGTTGAACGCGACGCGTTCCTTGCCGAGCAGCTGGCGCACGGTCGGCGCGCTCGCGCCGTGCATGCGGGTGAAGGTCTCGAAGTCGATCGGCGGCGAGCCCAGGGTCGCGCGTCCGCGGTTGGTGGACTCGTAGAAGGCCTTGATGACCGCGTCGCCCTTGGGGGCGATCATGGTGTGGAAGACGTAGCGCCAGTTGAGCACGTGGCGGCTCTCCTCGGGGCGCACGGTCTCCTGGATCTGCGTCAGCAGATCGCGCGCGATCGGGTGATCCCAGCGCTCGCACCAGGCGACGAAGATGGGGAAGACGCGGTTGAGCGCGACCGTCTCGATGCCACCGAGCAGGCCCGCCATGCCGCCCAGGCGCACCTTGTTCTGCTTCCTGTCGTCGCCCGGGGCGAGGAAGGCCTGGGCCGGGTTGCCGACTGCGCTGCTGTCGGCGCCCGGCGCGGCGCCGCCCATCGCGAAGTAGGCGTTGCCGAAGACCTTGTCGCCGTGGCCCGCTTCCTCGGCGGACTGCTGCATGTAGGCCAGGTAGAGCGTGTCGGCGACTTCGCTCGGTAGGTCGGTGTGGAGGGCGAGGCGCGCCATCGCGTGGGTCGGCGCCTGGCCGGCCTTCTCCGTCGCGGCCACCATGCCGAGCATGGTGTAGAAGTCGGCGACGGTGACGTCGCCTCCCAGCTCGCCCGTGCCCACGATCGGATCGGGATCGATGCCGCGGTCGGTGAGGCGGCCGCGGGCCGTGGCCAGCGCGCCCTCGGAGATGTCCGCGCGCGGATTGCGTACATGTTGCTCGCTCAGCTCTGCCATGATTGCGTCACCCCCGGTCGGGCTTCCAGCTACCCGCCGCTTGTTACTTACTCGATTGTAAGTACAATTGTCCGCGGGTCAAGCACCTGATTTGAGAGCCCCGACAGCACCTGCACCCGCGACCGCACCCGACGTCCACGATGCCCGCAAAGACTTCCCGCAGCGACGCCCCATCCCGCCGTCGATTGACCGCCGAGGAAGCCCGCGCCCGCATCCTCGAGGCGGCCGAGCGCCGCCTGGCCGAGGTGGGTCCCGAGGGCTTGCGCCTGACCGAGTTGGCGGCCGAGCTCGGTGTCTCGCACCCCGCCATCCTGCATCACTTCGGTAGCCGCGAGGGCCTGGTGGTCGCGGTCGTGGCCCGCGCCGTGGGCAAGCTGGGTGAGCAGCTGCAGGAGGAGATCGCCCGACGACCCCAGCGCCTCGAGATCCTCGACATGATCGCGGAGTTCTTCGGCGAGCGCGGCAACGCGCGCCTGATCGCCTGGCTGGTGCTCTCCGGCCGGCTCGGCAAGCTGCCGGAGGAGCCCACCGGCGAGCCCTTCCTGCTGAAGCTGATCGAGCAGAGCCACGAGCGGCGCAAGGCCGCCCAGGCCGATCGCGAGCCCGACTTCGAGGACACGCGCTTTCGCTCGCAGCTCACCGCCCTGGCGCTGATGGGCGAGTCGATCTTCGGCGACCTGATCCGCTTTGCCTCGGGCGACCGTACCGGCGCAGCGAAGTCGAAGGACTTCCGCCGGCGCCTGGCGAAGCTCCTCAACGACACCATGTGATGCTGCCACCGGTCGTCCTCTTCGATCTCGACGACACGCTCGTGTCGTTCTCGGCCGGTCCGCGCGACTACTGGCAGGAGGCCTGGCAGCTGCACGGCGGCGAGGCCCGCGGCGTCAGCGCGCCGCGCTGGTCCGAGGTCGTCTGGGAGGTGGCGGGTCCCTACTGGGCCGACGAGGCGCTGGCATCGAAGCGGCGGCAAGACCTCTTCGCCGCGCGCCGCGACGTGGCGGCCATGGCCTTCCAGGCACTCGGCATCGAGGACGATGGCCTGTCGCAGCGAGTGGCCGACGAGTTCACCACGCGCAAGGAAGCGGCGGTGGCGCCCTTCGAGGGCGCCATCGAGACGTTGGAGGCGCTGCGTGCGCGCGGCGTGCGCCTGGGCCTGGTCACCAACGGCAGCGGCACATTCCAGCGCCGCAAGCTCGAGCGCTACGGGCTGGCGCGCTTCTTCGAGGCGATTCTGATCGAGGGCGAGTGGGGCCGCGGCAAACCCGATCCGTCGATCTTCCAGGAGGCCCTCACGCGCCTCGGGGCCACGCCCGAGCAGACCTGGATGGTCGGTGACAACCTGAACGCGGACATCGCCGGTGCCCAGGCCCTGGGCATGCGCGGGATCTGGAACGATCACGCGCGCGCCGGCCTCCCGGCCGAGCCCCCCGCCCGGCCGCACCGGGTCATCCATCAGGTCTCCGAGTTGTTGTAGGATGCCGCCCATGGGCGGCGTCCTGCGCGTGCTTTCGGTCTGGATGATGCTCGCGGGGGTCGCGAGCGCCCAGGCCGGGCCCACCCCAGGCAAGGAGCCCGCTTCGGTCCCGGCCACGGACCCGGACTCGGCCCAGGCCCCGGCTCCGGCCACGGACCCAGACTCGGCCCCGGACTCGGACTCGGCCTCGGACTCGGACTCGGCCTCGGACTCGGACTCGGCCTCGGACTCGGACTCGGCCTCGGACTCGGACTCGGCCTCGGACTCGGACTCGGCCTC
>JAPPOT010000168.1 GCA_028817855.1 Myxococcales bacterium | reverse complement strand
TTGCAGGGCACGGCCGCCGACCTGCCGACGCGACTGGGCGAACGCATCGCGAGCGAAGCGGTGCGCGGTCCGACCACGCTCGACTGGCTGACCGCGGCGCTCCCTCTGCGCGCCCATCCCGGCGTGCTCGGCCCGCTGGTCGACGTGCTCAGCCTGCGCCCAGGCCTGGACGGGGTGTGCCACGGCAACGCATGTCTGATGCCGTGGCAGATGATCACGACCGGCCTGTTCGCGGCACGCGAGGCGACCCCGTACATCCCGAAGATGCGCCTGGGCTTCGCCATCGCCACGGTGCGCGCAACCCTGGACGCGGGGGGCGGCGCCGAGCTCGATGGGCTCACTCGCATCACGAGCGAGAGCCTGCTGATCGATGCCGGCGGCAAGCCCCGCGAGCTGCGCCGGATGCGGGCGAGGAAAGCCCGGGCCAACGCGGCATTGGTGGCCCGCGCCGAGCGCGCCGCCGAGGCATTCGTGCTCGAGGCCCAGCGTCGTGACGGCACCTACCGCTACGAGCTGAATGCCTACGCCAACACCGCCACCCTGGACAACCCGAGCATCCCCCGCCACGCGGGCACCACACTGGTGCTGTGTGAGCTCGGCAGCACGCGGCCGGAGGTTGAAGCCACCATCCGCCGCGCGCTCCAGGCCCAGGCGCGCTACGCCCGACGCTGGGACGACCGCGCCGCCCTCACCTACCGACGCGGGCAGCGGGTCGCCGGGCTCGGCGACAGCGCCCTCGGGATGATCGCCTTCACAGCCTGCCGGGCGCGTGCGGGGGCGGCCCACGATGCTCTGATCGGCGAGCTGGCCCGCTTTCTGATCGGCATGCAGCGACCCGACGGCAGCTTCCGGCCGGGGCGCGACCTGCGCCGAGGACGCGACCGGGAGGGCCCGACGCCGATCTTCGCCGGAGGCCAGGCGATCATGGCGCTGACGCAGCTCGAAGAGATCATGAAGGCGTTGCCGCCCGAGCAGCACGCGCCCTTTCCGCCACTGCCGGAAGTGCACGCGGCGGTGGAGCGGGCCATGGACCACGTGGCGGGCGACTACTGGCCCAGCCCGCTGCGCGACTTCTTCTTCCTGAAGGAGAATTGGCACTGCCTGGCCGCGCGCGCGGCCCTGCGCAGCCACCGGCACGACGGCTACGAGCGCTTCTGCATCGACTACGCCTCCTACAAGGCGCGGCTGCTGCTCGGGCCCGACGACGACGTGGACCTCGAGCTGGAGGGCGGCTACGGCTTCGGCAACATCGTGCCGCCGCACACCGGCAGCTCAGGCGGGCTCGGCGAAGCGATCGGCGCCGCGATCGCGCTGCGCGTCGCCCGCGACGAGGATGCCAGCGCCGAGCGCGCGCGACTCGAGCGCATCTTGACCTTCCTCGTGCGACAGCAAGCCCAGCCCGAGCTCTGCTTCGCGTGCATGTCCCCGGCCGCCACGGGCTGGTTCTCCGGCTTCATGGTGGGCCCCACCGGCCGCATCGATCACATCCAGCACCCCTGGTCGGCCCTGGGGCACGGGGCGCACGCCCTGGGCTGGCGCGAGCACCCGCCGCTCGGCTCGTCGCGCTAGAGCCCATCTCAAGAATGCTCCGGATGGATTTCGGAGCGCGACGGGGCCGAGCGGCGCGTCGGCGAACCGAGGCAATGCCGAGTATTGTCGAGCGTGAGGCGAGGCGGCGAGCGGCCCTGTCCCGCCCGAAAGGCGCCGAAAGCATTTTTGAGATGGGCTCTAGCCGAAGGTTCTTCGAAGCGAGGCGTCCCAAACGCCTCGGAGCCCGGGAAGAAGGAACGGGCCCAGTGGTAGGAAGAGGAGCGGGCAGCGCGCCAGGGCAGCACGCGCCGCCTCCGCACCGTGCAGCTGGCGGCCATCGCGCTGGACCAGGCTCACGGCGTGCGGCGCCGCTTCATCTCGGCGCAGGTCGAAGCGGGCCAGCCAGTCGAGGCGCCGCGCCCAGGCCGCCACGAAGCGCCCTGCCGGGCGGGCTGGATTCACGGTGAGCACACGGTCGCGCGTGCTCGGCCACGCCCACAGGAAGAGGGCCGCGATCGCCAGGTAGCTGAAGATCTGCACGTTGAGGCCGATGCCGATCGCCACGTGGAAGATCACCGCCACCCAGACCGCCGCGTATCGCGTCGGCCGATAGAGCAGCCCGAGGGCGATGAAGAGCTCGGTGATCACGGCGACCTTGGCAAAGACGTGGTGGAAGTCGGGGACGGTGATCAGGTCGATGAACCACTGTGGCGCGATGCTGGCGTCGAGGCGGTGCCGAAAGCGCACCACCCGATCGAAGGTCACCAGCCCGCTCCACCAGTCCTCGTTGAGCAACTTGCTCCCGCCCGAGGCCGCGTAGACGCTCACCGCCTCGAAGCGCAGCAGGTACATCGGCCACAGCGAGGCGCGCTCCTCGAGAGGTGTTCCGCGGCTCCGCGCCCGGCGCGCGTCGAGCGAGAGCAGATTGCCGCTGGGCAGGAGCACCAGGCACGTCAGGTTGATGACCAGGAAGGCCCGGTTGTGGTGGAAATGGGTCTGGCTCAGGAAGAGGTTGTAGGTGACGAAGGCCCAGGTATAGAGCGCCGACAGCCGCGTGAAGAGCCCCAGTGAGAGCGTCACCGAGGACAGGGCGCACGCGCCCAGCAGTGCGAAGTAGAGCAGGCGGGGCGCCTCCGGCATCCCGCTAATCCACGGCAGGTAGAAGTTGTCCGCGTAGTAGCGCCCGTCCAACGCAGCGCGAAGGAAGGGCAGCAGATGGATCAGCACGATCGGCCCAACCAGGATCCGCCAGAGCGCCACCGCGCGCAGGCTGCCTCGCTCGTCGAACAACCGATTCCACCCCCTCACGGCGCCTCCTTCGTCGGTCCTTCGGCCCGACCCGGGGAAGGGTCACGCGACCCTTCCCCC
>JAPPOT010000101.1 GCA_028817855.1 Myxococcales bacterium | reverse complement strand
CGGTCGAACACAAGATGGAGGCCACGCGCGCGGCCTGCGAGGCGGCTGCCCCGTCGGTCACCCGCGTCTCCGCACCCCGCCGCGACGTGGCAGACGAGTAGGCGGTGCTGGCATTCCGGGACGCGGTTGCCGAGCAGCACGGCACCGATCACATCCACCTGCTCTTCAACAACGCCGGCATCGGCGGCGCGATCAGCTTCGTGAACGGACCGCGCGAGGACTGGGAGCGCACCTTCAACGTCTGCTGGTTCGGTGTCTACTACTGCGCGCGCACCTTCATGCCGATGCTGGTCGCCGCGGATGAGGCGTGCATCGTCAACACCAGCAGCGTCAACGGCTTCTGGGCGAGCCTCGGACCGACTCAGCCCCACACGGCCTACAGCCCTGCCAAGTTCGCGGTCAAGGGCTTCACCGAGTCGCTACTGACCGACCTGCGCATCAACGCGCCCCACGTGAAGGCGTTCCTGGTGATGCCGGGGCACGTGGGCACCGACATCGCACTCAACTCGCGCAAGCTGCTGGGCAGCGGCGATGTCATGGACGCCGACCAGCTGGCGACCTTGCGCGAACGCCTCGCGGCCCAGGGCGTCGACGTCGAGGGCATGAGCGATGAACAGATCCTGAAGGGTGTCGAGAAGCGCCTCACCGAGTTCCGCGACCGCGCACCGCTCACTGCCGCCGGCGCGGCGACGATCATCCTGGACGGCGTGCGCGAGGACCGCTGGCGCATCCTGGTCGGCGAGGACGCCAAGATGCTCGACGCCCGCGTGCGCAAGGATCCCGAGACGGCCTACGAGGCCAACCTCTTCGGCCGGACTTGAAGAGAGGAGTCGGTCAAGCGAGGGCCGAGAGCTGAGGCCCGAGATCGCGCGAGGTTTGTTCAGGAGCGAGCGCGCCCGCAGAAGCAACCGGAGGCGTACTGGAAGTACGTCGAGGATTTCTTCGAGGACGTAAGCCGCTCCTGGGCGAACCTCGAGCGATTTCAAGAGAAGGCGGTGTGGCGCTGGGTCGCCAGACGGCTCTCGACGGCCGCGTCGTAGGCTCGGGTGACGTCCAGCTGCGTGACGACGCCCACGGTCTCGCCCTGGTCGTCGACCACGGGCAGCACGGTCATGCCGCTGATCAGGAACGCGTGGAGGACGACATGCAGGTCGTCCTCCAACGCGACCTGCTCCGGGCGGGTCATCACATCCGCGGCCAGCGCGAGCCCCGAGAGCCCATCCTCGAGAATGGAGCCGCGCACGGCGTCGAGGGAGATCAGCCCCACCACCTCGCCCGCGGCGCTTTCGACCAGCACGCCCGGATGATGGGCCTCCGAGATCTCCTCGAGCACGTGCTCCAGCGGGTCGCCGGCCTTCACACGTGCCAGCGTCTCGCCCTTCTCGTAGACCTCGCGCACCCGGATCGACTCGAGGATGTCGACCGTGATCTCGTCGCGATGGGCGGGCGAGTCCACACGGTTCGAGACCTGCTTGCTGTAGAGCCGCACGCGGCGGAGCGCCACGAAGGTGATGCCCTCCGCCAGCATGAGCGGGACGAGCAGGTCGTAGCTTCCAGTCATCTCCGACACCATGATCAGCGAGCTGACCGGCACGTGGGCGATGCCGCCGATCATGGCGCCCATCCCGACCAGGGCGAAGGCACCGGGCTGCGGGACCAGGTTCGGCGCGAAGCTGTGAAAGAGCAGCCCGAAGCCGCCACCCACCAGCCCTCCGATCACCAGCGACGGACCGAATTCACCGCCAGAGCCGCCGCTGCCCACGGTGAGGGCGGTGGAGACCATCTTCGCGGCGGCCAGCGCCCACAGCAACCAAAAGCCCGCGTTGCCGCCCGGGATCCAGGCGGCGCCCTCGATCGCGCCCTGCACCAGGCCGTAGCCGGCGCCCAGCGCGTGGGGCACCAGCAGGCTCATCACACCGAGCAGCGCCCCGCCGATGGCCGGCAACGCCCAGATCGGCACCTTCATCTTGCCGAAGACGCGCTCGCGCACCCAGTCGCGCAGGGCCACGAAGGTGGTGGCGAAGAGCGAGAGCCCCACCGCCATGGCCGCATAGAAGGGAAGCGACAGCGGCTGGAAGGGATAGGTCTCCTCGGTGACGAAGAGGTGCCCCTGGCCGAAGACGGTCGTGAAGATCGAGTAGCCAGTCACCGAAGCGATGATCGAAGGCACGATCGCGTCGCTCTCGAAGTCGTCACGATAGAGCACCTCGACCGCGAAGAGGGCCGCGCCCAGGGGCGTGCGAAAGATCGCGCCGGTACCGGCGGCGGCACCGGCAACCACCAGGATGCGGCGCTCGTGGTCATCGAGCTTGAGCCAGCGGGAGACGATCGAGCCCACGCCAGCAGAGGTCTGCATCACCGGGCCCTCACGACCCGCCGAGCCGCCACTGCCGATCGTCACGATCGAGGCCAGCACCTTCACCCACGGCACCCGCCCCGGGATCTGCCCGCGCTCGTTGTGGACCGCATCGATGAAGGCGTCGCCGCCGGCGCCGCGCGCACCTGGCGCGAGCAACAGGAGCAGCCCGCAGACCAGCCCTCCAACCATGGGCAGGAGCGCGAGCAGCCAGGTCCGAGTCGGGCCGGGCGCGACCTCTGGCGTGATGTCCAGCTCACCGTGGGGGCGTGGCGCCTCGTAGCGAGCGGCCTGCCCCTGCAGCAGCCACTCCGCCCACTCGAGGCCGTAGAAGAAGAGGCAGGCGATCAGACCGGCGACCGCCCCCACCAGGATCGAGTGCGACAGCACCCGCCCAAGGCGACGGATGTCGAGGGTCTGCAACGGGCTGAGCAGGCGGCCGGTGTCGCGGGTGACCCGGTGCAGCACCGCCCGCTCCCACCGGCCGAAGGCCTCTTCCCACTTGTGGCGGTCCATCGCAGCCGCCCCGTCATACTCCCATCG
>JAPPOT010000054.1:10919-13835 GCA_028817855.1 Myxococcales bacterium | reverse complement strand
CCCCCCCCCCCCTATTTTTTCTCCACCCCGTCGCCGTCCTACTCGAGGCTCCGTCGTCTCGTGGGCTGGTAGATGTGTATAAGCCCCTGCGGCGGGCCGCTCGGGCGGGGTGGGGGGAATTGGGCGGTGCTGAGATTCCGAACCCATGGGCTCGTAATTTCATAGAGCTGGCACCAGCACGCCGACCGCGGCAGTCGGCAAGGCCCCCCGGGGCCCCCCACGCGTGCCGTGCCCGTGGAATCTACAGCCCGGCGATCGGGTCCGAGTCCGTGAAGGTGTCCAGCCCGGCGAGCGGATCGTCCACGACCACCGGTGCGGCTTCGGGAGCCTGTGCGGCCGGCGCAGCAGTGGGCTTCGGTGCGCCCGCATTCTTGGCGGCCGTGGCCTTGGAGGCCTTGGCAGCAGCGGCCTTGCGCTGCACCGCTGCCTTCTTCCCCACCGGTGCGACCTCGGCCTTGGGCGCCGTCTCGAGCTTCTTGGCGGCGGTGGCCGGTGCGGCCCCGGTGCGGCCGCGCGTCTTGCTGTCGTCCGCGGCGGCGGTGCCGGTGGTGGCGAGCAGCAGGGTGGCGAGGGCGAGCACGGTGAGGATGATGCGGTTCATGGTCTCTCTCCTGACTTCCTGTGTGGGAGAGAACCCACCCGAGGTGTGTGAACGACTTCACTTGCACACATCCGTCGATTGTTCGGATCTGCCCGAGATCGCTCCCCTTCTTTGCGCGCCCCCGGCCCGCTATGCTCGTGGGAGCACGGCCAGGAGGGCGTATGGGCGGGATCCAGAGGCAGACCGGGGCCTGGGCGTTGAGCGCGGCGCTGCTGCTGGTCGCCCCAGTGGTGGGCGCGGAGCCGCCGCCAGACCGGCCCGGCCCGGGTGAGAAGGAGACCGCCCGCGAGCCCCGCAAGGAGATGCGCGAGGCCCGCAAGGAGATGCGCGAGGCCCGCAAGGAGATGCGCGAAGCGCGCAAGGAGAAGCGGGAGGCCCGCAGGGCGGCCAAGGAGGGCGGCGGGGCACGCGAGAAGATGCGCGAGGCCCGCAAGCACGCGCGCGAGGCGGCTGCCCACGCGCGCAAGGCGGGCGAGAAGGCCGGCGAGGCCGCCCGCGAGGAGATGCGTGAAGCACGCAAGGAGGCCCGCGAGCAGATGCGTGAGGCCCGCAAGGAGATGCGCGAGGCGCGCAAGGAAGCCCACGACGCCATGCGCGAGGCCCACGGCAAGGTGAAGGCCGCCGGCGGGGAGATGGCTTCGCGCATGCGACGCGCCCGCCGCCAGCTCTGGCGTCGCTTTCATGGCCGGCTCGATCGCCCCTCGGAGACACCAGGCGAGCTGCGCGCCGAGCTGCGCAAGCACGGGCGTCGCATGGCGCGCCTCGCCCGGGCACGTGCGCTCGCGGGTGAGGCCGGGGACGCCAAGGCGCAGAAGCGCGCCTTCGACCTGATGAAGCGCGAGCGCGCGCGTCATCGGGCGTGGATGGACGCATGGCTCGCCGACAACCGCCCACCCGACGCGCCCCTCGAGGACGAGGTCGAGCCGGAGCAAGCGCCATGAGGCCCGTCCACGTCACCACCGTCCTGTGCGTCGGCACCCTGCTTCTGGCCTGTGGCAAGAGCGACCGGCCCGTCCCGCAGCCCGAGCCGAGCGCGCCGGCGCCGTCCGCGTCGCCAGCGCCCGATGCGCCGCCAGACGCCCCGTCCGAGGCCAAGGCCGAGCCGACGGCCGAGGAGCTGCCGATTCAGGAAGACTTCGAGCAGGAGGCCGAGACCCGGGTCACCGCCGACAACTACAGCTCCGAGCTCGACGCGATCGAGAAAGCGCTCGAAGCCGAAGAGGCGGACGGAGAGCAGTAGCCACGGCTAGCAGGCCGGTGAAGAAGTGCTTTGCGTGGATGTCGGAGCGCGACGGCGCTCGATTCGCCGTCCTCGAGACGAGGAAACGCCGAGTATTTTCGAGTCGAGCGGACGGGCGAAGCGAGGGTCGTCCCGCCCGGCAGGCGCGTGAATGACTTCTTCACCGGCCTGCTAGCGCAACAGCCACAGGCACAGCGTGAGGCTCGGCACGGCGGCGGCCGTCGCGACCACGACGTTGCTGGACGCCAGGCTCAGGTCGGCCCGGTAGCGCTCGGCGAACAGGAAGACGTTCACGCCGGTCGGCATGGCTGCCGTCAGGGTCGCCACGCCGCGGTCCAGCTGCGAGAGGCCAAGCCATGCTCCGGCGAGCCACACCATCGCCGGCAGCGCAGCCATCTTGAGCACGGTGCTCGCGCTCGTCAGCCCGGGCCTGCCCGCGAAGCCGTAGCGAGACAGCGAGGCGCCGAGCGCGAACAGGGCGCACGGCACCGCCGCCCGCCCCAGCATCGCCAGCGTGTCGTCCACCATCGGGGCCAGGCCCAGCCCGCTCGCGCCGTAGAGCGACCCGGCCACGATCGCCACGACGATTGGGTTCTGGATCAGGCCCCGCGCGGTCTGCCGCAGCAGGCCCGCGACGCCTTGCCCGGCGCCGTCGAGGGTCTCGAAGCACACCGCAGTCAGGCTCATGAGTAGCGGCCCGTGTACCGCGAGCAGCAGAAAGAACGGCGTCGCCCCGGCCTCGCCGTAGGCCCCGAGCACCAGCGGCATTCCGAGCAGCGCGCAGTTGCCGTAGCTCGAGCCCCTCGCCGACACCACGCTCGTGCGCGCGTCGGCGCGCGCGGCCCGGGCGAGCGCGAAGCCCCCGGCGAACACCAGCAGGGCGGGCACGTAGTAGGCGACCAGCAGCCGCAGGGCCGAGGCGTCGGGCGCGCCCTGCCGTGCGAGCGTGCGAAAGAGCAGGCCCGGGATGGCGAAGTTGAAGACGAAGGCCGCCGGCCCGGGGCGGTGAGGGGGGGGGGGGAGGCGCTGGGGGGGGGAGAGGAGGTCGCCGGGGAGCAGCGGAGGGGGCCGGGCG
>JAPPOT010000054.1:9315-10909 GCA_028817855.1 Myxococcales bacterium | reverse complement strand
GCCGACAGCCCCGCCCCGCCCCCCTCCCCGATCCGGGCATGGCGCGCCGCCAGGAAGCCCAGCGCGACCACCGCGAAGACCGGAACAATCAGCTCGAGCGTCGCTGCCATGCTTATTGTTTGCCATGGTTAACTATTGCTGTCGAGAAATAATCTAGCAGCTTTGCGAGCCCACGGCCGCGCCCGCTGAGGTAGCGTGCGCCGCCAGGAGGACCACCGATGAAGCTCTACACCTGGGGTCGCGCGCCCAACCCCCGCCGAGTGCTCATCTTCATTGCGGAGAAGGGCATCGAGATCCCGGTCGAGGACACCGGCGAGGGCGCTGCGCTCAAGGGGGAGTTCCTCGATGCCGGCCCGCACCGGCTCGTGCCCATGCTCGAGCTCGACGACGGCACGCGCATCGGCGAGGCGATGGCGATCTGCCGCTACCTGGAAGCCACCCACCCCGAGCCGAACCTCTTCGGGTCGACGCCGGTCGAGCTCGCCACGATCGAGATGTGGGAGCGCAAGTGCGAGGCCGAGGGCATTCTCGCGGCCGGCGAGGCCTTCCGCAACGCGGTTCCGTTCATGGTCGATCGCGGGCTGCCCGGCTACAGCGTCGCCATCCCGCAGATCCCGGAGCTGATCGAGCGCGGCCGCGTGCGCTTCACCGAGTTCGCGCGCAAGCTCGACGCCCAGCTCGCCAAGCACGAGTTCATCGCCGGCGACCGCTTCACGGTCGCAGACATCACGGCCCTGTGCGCCGTCGACTTCGCCGAGAAGGCCCGCCTCGAGCTGCCGACGGACACCGAGCGCCTGCACGCCTGGCGCGCGCGCGTCTGCGCCCGCCCGAGCACCCAGGTCTGAGCGTTCCGGAAGTCGCCGCGCCGCTCGGTCGGCGTCAGCAGGCGCCGTGAAACTTGCGCGCCTGCGCCGGGAAGATCTTGCCGGGGTTCAGGATGCTCTGGGGATCGAAGAGCGCCTTGACGCGCTCCTGCAGGGCGATCAGCCCCGGTGATTGCTCGAGGCCGAGGTACGGCGCCTTGAGGATGCCGATGCCGTGCTCGCCGCTGAGCGTGCCGCCCAGCTCCACGGTCGTGCGGAAGAGAGCCTCGACTGCGGCGTCGACCGCGGGGCGCTGGCTGTCGTCGTCCCAGAGGAAGTTGACGTGGATGTTGCCGTCGCCCGCGTGGCCGTAGCTCGGCATCGGGATGCCGTGCTGCTCGCTGATGGCGCCGCAGCGATCGATCAGGTCCGGGACGCGGCTGCGCGGCACGACCACGTCCTCTGCGAGCTTGTTGTTCGCGACGCGCCGCAACGAGCGCGACAGCTCGCGGCGCGCCGCCCACAAGCGCTCGCGCTCGCCGCCGTGGCGCGCGACCAGCACGTCGAGCGCGCCGGCCTCCACCAGCGCGTTGCCGCACTGCTCCAGCTGCCGCTCCAGCGTCTGCTCGTCGCCGTCGAGCTCGATCAGCAGCAACGCCCGGGCGGCCTCGTCCAGCGGCAGGCCCGCGTCCGGTCGCACGATCGCCAGCGTGTGCTCGTCGAGCAGCTCGAGGCAGCGTGGCAACAGGCCCTCGCCCAGCACCGCGCCCACCGCCGCGCCCGCCGTCGGC
>JAPPOT010000054.1:0-9305 GCA_028817855.1 Myxococcales bacterium | reverse complement strand
AGCGCGAGCGGCCAGCCGACCCATGGCCAGAACAGCAGCGTCAGCAGCGTGACCACGGCCTGCGGCTTCGGGATCAGCTTCAGCGTCACCTCGGTCACGATGCCGAGCGTGCCCTCGCTGCCGACCATCAGCGATGTCAGGTCGTAGCCGGTCACGCCCTTGACCGTGCGCTTGCCGAGCTGAAGCAGCTCGCCGCCGGCGGTCACCACCTCCATGCCGAGCACGTAGTCGCGCGTCGGTCCGTAGCGCAGGGTGCGCGGGCCGCCCGCGTTCTCCGCCACGTTGCCGCCGATCGCGCAGGTCGACAGGGAGTTGGGATCGGGCGGATAGAAAAGCCCCTCGTCCTCCACCGCTTCGTGCAGCTGGCCGGTGATCACGCCGGGCTCGACCACCGTGACCAGGTCCGCACGGTCGATGCCCTTGATCGCCTTGCACTGCTCGAAGGCCAGCACGATGCCGCCAGCCACCGGCACGGCGCCACCGGTCCGGCCCGTCCCACCGGCGCGCGGCGTGACCGGGATGCCGTGGGCGCTCGCCGCCTTCATCACGGCGACCACGTCGCGGCTGCTGCGCGCGCGCACCACCGCATCCGGCAGGACCGGCTCGGCCTCGCTCTCGTCGCGCGCGTAGGTCTCGAGCACCTCGCGGTCGGTGAGCACGGCATCGCTGCCGGTGCTGCGCTCGATCTCGAGCAACGCCGCCGCGATTCCATCGCCTTCGCCCATCAGCCTGCCTCGCGGCACATAGACCTACAAAATTGTGTTTTCATTGAAGTAGCCAAGGCCCTATGACACCCTAATTCAGCTTAGACGGAGTGCCTGCAAGCGCCAAAGGGCGCGGCCATTGAAGGGCGGACCATGGCTGGTGAACCCCGCGCAACCTCTTCGCTTCCTCGTCTCACGCAGCTCTCGTTCGCGGCGTTGCTCGCGTTCGGCCCGGCCTGCGACTGCGGCGACGACGGCGGCCCGATGGAGATGCCGCCGACCCCCGACGCCGGCAGCGGCGATGGCGGGCAGGACAGCCCGCCGGACGAGCCCGAGCCGATGGCCCCCGGCTTCATGCCCGACGTGGGGGACCTGATCGAAGGTGAGCCACCCGAGGAGCTGGCCCAGGAGGCTTGCGCGGTCGACACCAACAAGCTCTTCCAGCTCGCCGTGAGCGAGGGGATCGTCGGTGACACCATGCTCGGTGTGGACCTGATCGAGTCCGAGTTCGGCATGGTCTTCGTCGACGTCAGCAACGAGTGCACCCACGCCGTGAGGATCGCGCGTTTCTCCGGTCCGGCCGGCAGCGGCGAGCCCGAGGTGGAGCTGGCGCTCGACGCCTGCTCCACCATCGGACGCACGGCGGTGGCGCACAACGACGAGACCTGGCTGCTGGTCACGGTGGACGACCGCGACGGCCCGATGGACGTCTGGATCCAGCGCGTCGGCGATCGCACCGGCGACCAGGGCTTTCGCCTGAGCGACTCCCCGAGCGAGGAGGTGGATGTGGCGGTGATGGCTGCGCCGCCCCTGCCCCAGCCCGAGGGCGCCGAGCCCCTGCCCGACATCGCGCTCGAGGGCTACGGCGCGGTCGCCTGGATCGACAGCGATGCCTTCGCCGGCACGCGCGCCATGTTCCTGCAGATGCTCACTGTCGACGGTGAGCCCAACGGCGATCCGATCGTGCTCTACGACCATGGCGCGATGGATTTCACGTCCGTGACGCTGGCACGCGTGGGCACCGACAAGATCGGGCTCGGCTACCGCCGCTTCGATCGCATGGGCATCTCGGAGATCATGTTCGAGGTGCGCGACGCCGTGACGGGCGAGCTGGAGCGCGAGCCCTGGTTGATCACGCCCGAGGGCGGTCAGCAGGGCACGATCGAGCTGGCGACGGACGAGACCGGTGGCGGCATCGCCTACTCGGTCGAGCAGGGCACCGAGGGGCGTCAGGTGTGGTTCATTCGACTCGACGCCAACGGCGAGATCGCGCCGGTGCAGAGTGGCGTGCAGCAGGGCGGCCCCTCCGAGCCCCAGCGCGTGGTCGGGCTGCCCTACAAGGGCGTCGACGCCTCGATCGCCAAGCTACCGGTGGGTTACGCGGTGGTCTTCCGCGGGCTTCCCGGTGGCCCGATCACCGAGTCGCTGATCCGCATCCAGTTCATCGATCGCTTCGGGCGCCTGATCGACCAGGCCAGCTCGATCGCCTTCGCGGCGGACATCGGCGGGCGCACCACGGTGGAGGCGGCCTTCGACGGCCGCATCGCGGTCGGCTGGACCGACGCGACCGAGGACCTGATGGGCACGACCGTGAACGTGGTCCGCCTCCCGTGCGTGCGCTGACTCGGTTGGCCCCGCGCCGATAGCGCCGTACTCTCCGCGCCGTGACCGCCCCCGGCCGCAGTCGGTTCCTCTCGGCGCTCCCGTGGCTCGCCCTGCTGATCTTCCCCGTCGTGGAGGTCGGCGCACATGCCTTCACGCGCGCAGCGGTGCCGACCGAGCACGACTGGCGTGTGGCCGCTGACTTCGTGGGCGAGCGCTCGAGTGAGGGCGACCTCTTCGTGGCCGCGCCCGACTGGGCCGATCCGCTGGTGCGGCAGTACCTCGGCGATCGCATCGATCTGCCGATGGCCGGGCGCACCGGTGTCGCGGGCTATCGCCGGCTGTGGTCTCTGTCACCGCGCGGCGCGCGACCCCCCGAGGCCGCGGGCCGGACGCCCGAGCTGAGCGAGGACTTTGGCGGCGTCCGCGTCGAGCGCTTCGCCCTCGATGCGCCCCGCGTGCTCCACGACCTGGTCGAGCACGTGGCGGACGCCCGCGTCACCCAGATCGTCGGCGGCAAGCCCCGTCCCTGCGAGTACGGGATGCACGGGCCGGGGCGGCGCGGCGGTCTGGGCTATGGCGTGGTGCCGCCGGCGCGTCGCTTCCAGTGCCCCGATCGACGCGGCTTTGTCTGGGTCGCGCCGGTGATCATGGAAGACCTGGAGTTGCAGCCCCGTCGCTGCGTCTACCAACACCCGGCTGGCGGGGAGCCGGTGCGCGTGACGGTGCCGGACGTGCCGGTTGGCAAGCGCCTGGAGGTGCACGCCGGCCTCTACTACGAGCACGAGCGCATGCTCGACGGCGCTCCGGTCAAGCTGGTCGTGCGCTTCGGCGACGAGCAGGTCGGCGAGATGATCCACCGCGACGGTGAGGGCTGGCGCGCGCTCACCATCGACACCGCCAAGCGCGCCGGCGAGCGCGTCGACGTCAGCTTCGAGACCACCAGCGCTCGCTCCCACAAGCGCATCTTCTGCTGGTCGGCACGCATCCTGAGTGCTGGAGGGCCGCAGTGAGCACGAAAGGGCGGGTCACGCGTCTCGATCACGCGATCGGGGCGGGGCTGTGCCTGCTCTACGTCGCCGTTCTGCTCTACACCGCGCCGGCGATCGGTCTGTCGCGTGATGAGGGAACGTACGTCGTCGCCGGCAAGGCCTACGCCGGGTGGTTCGAGCAGCTCGCGAAGGACCCGAGCGCGGCGCTCACGCGCGCCTCGATCGATGCGGCCTGGAAGGTCAACCACGAGCACCCCTCGCTGGTGAAGAGCCTCTTCGCCCTGAGCTACATGGTCGATGACAAGCTCGGCATCTTCACGCGCGAGTCGCTGCCCTTCCGCTTCGTCGGCATGCTCAGCGCGGGCCTGCTGCTGTGGCTGATCCACATCTTCGGCACGCGCCTGCATGGGCGTCGCGCCGGGCTCTTCGCGGCGCTCGCCTACGCGCTGCTACCGCGGCCCTTCTACCACGCCCACCTGGACTGTTTCGACGTGCCGATCACGCTCGCGGTCACAGCGGTCACCTACGCCTACTTCCGATCCCTGTCCTCGCGCCGCTGGGCGTGGCTGTGCGGCGCCTGCTTCGGCCTCGCCCTCGCGACCAAGCACAACAGCTGGATCCTGCCGGGCATCTTCGCGATCCATTTCGCCTACGTCTGGCTGAGCGCGCGGCGCGCTGGCGAGCGCTTCTCGCCCGTGCCCCACTGGCTGATCGCGATGGTCGCCCTGGGCCCCGCGATCTTCATCGGCAGCTGGCCCTGGCTCTGGCACGGGACGCTCGGCCGCATCGGGCGTTACGCGGCGTTCCACCTCGAGCACGACTACTACAACATGGCCTACTTCGGCGAGAACCACTTCTTGCCGCCGTTCCCGATCGGCTTCCCCTGGGTGATGACGCTCTACACGGTGCCGATTACGACGCTGCTGCTCGCCGTGGTCGGGCTCGTGCTGGCCGGTCGCCGCGAGCTCGCCGACCTGCGCGTGCCCGGTCCCGGCCGCGACCACCACCACGCCGCGATCCTGCTGGTCGGCTGCCTGCTGGCGCCCATGCTGCTGATCAGCATGCCGTGGACGCCGATCTTCGGCGGCACCAAGCACTGGTTCACGGCCTACCCGTTCATGGCGATTTTCGCCGGCGTGGGCTTCGACCGCGCGCTGCAGGTCTGGGGCGACCTCTTCGAGCGTGTGGCCGGCGCGATGAAGCGCGCCTTCGCACCGGCGCTCGGTGTGCTCATGCTACTGCCCGCACTGGTGGAGACGGCCCACTCCCATCCCTTTGGCCTGTCGCACTACGGCATGGCGGCGGGCTTCGTGCCCGGCTCGGCTGACCGCGGCATGAACCGCCAGTTCTGGGGCTTCACCACCGGCTCGCTGGTGGACTTCTTCTACGAGCACCTGCCCGAGGGCGGCCGCGTCTACGTCTGCGACATGACGCACGCCTCCTTCCGAATGCTCGGCCGCGACGGGCTGCTGCCGCTGAACATTCGCCCGACCTATGACATCGCCAGGGCCGACTACGCGATCGTGCACCATGAGCACCACTTCGCCGAGGTGGACCATCAGATCTGGACGCTCTTCAGCAGTGCCGCTCCAGTTCACGTGCTGACCTACGACGGTGTGCCGATCGTCAGCGTCTACGAAAACCCGAGGCGCCGCGCCAGGAAGTCGCGCGCAGCGGGGAGCGCCCACTGAGCGGGCGGCGGCTGCGTGAGGGCCGAGCGCAGCGCTCCCAACACCTCGCCCGCCGAAGGCCTCTCGAGCGAGTCCCAGGGCAGGCGGGAGATCTTGCGCGGCGCCGCCATCAGGTTGAACTCGCGGATCCGCCCGACGCCGTCGAGCTCGACCCAGAAGACCACAGTCTCGGGGTAGTTCGGCTTGGGGTAGGGCGAGTCGATCATCAGCGCTGCCGTGCCGTTGAGCACACGCCACGAGAGGTCGAACATCCCGGTGCGGGTGGTCTTGCGCAGGAAGGTCATCACCTTGTCGCGTCCGATCACGACCTTGCGCGCGGCGATCATCTTGCCGCCCGCGTCGTTCATCGAGACGACGTCTTCCGCCAGCAGCTCGCGCACGGCGCTCGTGTTGCCGCTCACGACGTGCATCAGAAGGGCTTCGAGCGCACGCCTCGCCGCCGCCTGGTGCTCGAGCGTGATCGGACGCCGCTGCCCGTCGTAGCTCGCCATCGCGGCGCGTGCCCGGTGCAGCGTCGTCTTCACGTTGCCCTCACTCATCTCGAGTGTCTCGGCCGTCTCGCGCACCGACAGGTCGAAGACGTCGCGCAGTAGGAGCACCGCCCGCTGCCCGGGGGTGAGCGCCTCGAGCGCCAGCAGGAAGGCGAAGGAGACGCTCTCCAGCATGCCGTAGCGCGCCTCGGGGTCGACACCGTCGTGGAGCGGATCCTCAAGCGACGCCTCCACCGGTCCCGGCAGCCAGGTGCCGGGGTACCCGCGAGCGCGTCGCCGCCGCAGGTGATCGCGGCAGGCGTTCATCGCCACTCGCGTCAGCCACGGCCGAAGCTCGCGCTCCAGGTCGGCGGGCGGATTGCGCAGGGCGCGCTCGAAGGTGTCCTGCACCAGGTCCTCGGCGTCCGCGCCGCAGCCCGCCATGCGGTAGCACAGCCCGAAGAGATAGCGGCGGTGGCGATCGAAGGCCCGTTCGAGCGGCTGCACGGTGGGCAGCCTAGCACCCGGCATGGGCACGGGCATGGGCAGGAGCGTGGGTGCGCGCAGGAAAGAGTCGTCGTCGAGTAACCTTTCGTGGGACTGGTGCGTGGACCCGGCAAAGGAGATGCCATGAGCCCCACCACCGACGTGCACCCCGGCCTGCGCCTTGCGCCCATCGACCGTCCGCCGACCCTGCTGCTGCGGCTCGTCGGCTTCATCTTCCGGCGCCGCTTCGGCAAGGTCATGATGCCCCTGCGCGTGTTGCACGCGCGCATGCCGGGCTACCTCTGGCCCTACCTGTGGCTGATCCGCTTCTCCGAGAGCGGCCTGTCCCTGCCCGAGGCGATCCGCCACCTGGTGCCACTGCAGGTCTCGCGACTCAACGGTTGCGACTTCTGCGCCGATCTCCACGAGGCGGTCGCGCTCGATGCGGGCCAGCCCGGCGAGCTGCTCGCCGCGCTCGATCAGCTCGAGACGAGCCGTCGCTTCGACGACCGCACGCGCGCCGCCCTGCGCTACGCCACCGAGGTCACCCGCGATCGCAACGCGAGCGACGAGACCTTTGACGCTCTGCGCGTCCACTTCGACGAGCGTCAGATCGTCGAGCTCGTCTGGCTGGTGGCCTTCACTATCCAGCACAATCTGATCGCCCGGCCCCTGGGCCTGCAGAGCGACGGCTTCTGTGACCTGGCGGCAGAGCGGGCGCGCAGGCAGCTGCCCGCCGCCACGTGAGCGCGGGCCGCCTGCTCCCGACTACGGTGTGTGGGCAGGTAGGTGCCAGCGCGTCGGCCCGGGGACCTTTGGGGTGACGGCACCTACGGGCGCACCTATGATCGCGGCCCACGGAGGGCATATGCGAAGACGACAGCACCTGCTGGTTGCCGCGTCGCTGCTGCTGATCGCGCCCGTCGCCTACGCCGAGGGACCGACCAAGGCTGGCGACAAGGGTGCCGAGGCAGATTCGAAGCGGAAGTCGGAAGACAAGCGCGCCAAGCTCGAGGCCAAGCGCCAGGAGCACAGAGAAGCGCGCAAGGCCATGAAGGAGGCCAAGGGCGAGCTGAAAGAGGCGCGCGCCGCGCGCCGCGAAGCGATGAAAGAGGTCGTCAAGGCCAAGCGGGCTGCCAAGAAGGCAGCGCGCGAGGGCGCCGCGCCCGAGCCCGGGGCAAGCGCGGAGAGCGCGGGCGGTGAGGGACGCCCGGCCCAAGGTGCAGCGATCGAGGCCGCGCGCAAGGCCTGGCGCGAGGGTCGGGCCGCGCGCAAGGAGCACAGGGCTGCCGCCATGAAGGCAGCGCGCGAAGCCGCCGCCGAGGCGCGCGCGGCGGGCAAGGACCCACGCGCTGCAGCCAAGGCCGCCAGGAAGGCCGCGATGAAGGCCGCCAAGGAGCAGGGCGGCAAGGGCGACGAAGCCTCGGCCGACGACGAGGCGCGCAAGGCCATGCGCCAAGCGCGCCGGGCGGCACGCGACGAGCGTCGCAAGGTCTCCCGCATCGCGCTCTGGAAGGCGCTGCGCGAGCGACACAAGCTCGCGCGCCTCGACGCGAAGCTCACCCGTGAGCTGGCGCGTCACGCCCGCATCAGCGCGCGCCTGATCCGCATCCGCGCACTGGCGGAGGCAGCCGAGGACACCAAGGCGGTCGAGCGCGTGGACCAGCTGCTCGAACGCGAGGATGCGCGTCACGACGCCCGCATGGGGCGCCTGGTGGCGGCCGGTGGCGATGCGCCGGCAGCCGGCGACAAGGACGGATCCAAAGATGGAAACGAGGCGGACAAGCCCGAAGCGACCGAGGAGGCAGCGCAATGAGGATCGTAAGCCAAGCCCTAGGCAGCGCGGCGCTCGTCATCACCCTGTGCGCGTGCGGTGGCAAGCAACCGGCTCCCGAGCCGGAGCCGCAGCCGGCCGCCGAGCCAGCCGCGGAGGCCCCCGCCCCTGAGCCCGCCGAAGAGGCGGTCGCAGCCGCAGAGGAGGAGCCTTCGCCGGACGAGGTCCCGGTGGCCGCCGACTTCGAAGAGGAGGCCGAGACCCAGATCGACGATGGCAACTACGTCAGCGAGCTCGACAAGCTCCAGGCCGAGCTCGACGACCTGGAAGCCATGCTGGACGGACGAAAGCCCATCCCCGGAAGCACACAGTAGCGTAGATCACTCGCAGACGACCCGGCCCCGCTCAGGGGCCGGCCGTCGCGCGCGCGGGCTGGAACGCATCCAGCCCGGTACAACCGGCCGGAACATGTCCTCTTTTCCTCAAGAGAGGATACCTGCCCGGACATGAGGATCCGGCGTTCAGGCGCAGCTGCGGCTTCTGCGAGCCTCGAGCGCGCCTACTTCTCGATTGCCCGCGCATGCGCCAGCACCGCGACGTGCGGTACTCGCAGCACCCCGCCGTGCCGGTCGATCGCCTCGCCCACCACATGCATCAGCGCCGCCCGCTGTCCGTCGGGCAGCAATCGGTGATCCGAAAACGTCGTCAACAGGCTCAGATAGTCCTCGGTCGTGTGCTCGGCCTCCCACGGGTACTCGTTGCACACCGGTGCGTCGAAGAGCCCGCTGTCCTCGAAGATGGCGCGGAAGATGTCCACGGTGTTGAACAGCGCGCCGCCACCGATCATCGTGGGAGCCCGCTCCTTGTAGATGGCCTGGATCTCCGCGTCGAGCGCGGTGTCCGCGTGGTGGGGTCGGTTGGCGAAGATCGCCAGCGTGCCGCCCGGTGCCAGGGCCTGATGCGCCTTCACGCAGCGCACCGCGGGATCCACCCAGTGGAAGCTCTGGGCCGCGAAGGCCAGCGCAAATGAGTCGCGCTCCACCGGCCAGTCTTCGAAGGTGCTCGTCAAGACCTCGACCCGCTCACCCGCGAAGCGCGCCCGCGCCACCGCGCCCATCTGGGGACCCGGCTCCACGCACAGCAGCTGAAAGCCGCGCTCCACGAAGGACGCCGTCGCGACCCCGGGCCCCGATCCGATCTCGAGCACGCGATTCCCGTGTGTGAGCCCCGCCCCGGCGATCAGGTCATCGACCAGCGCGTCCGGATAGCCCGGCCGCACCCGCGCATAGGTCTCGGCGATCGCGTCGAAGGTGAAGCGCTGCTCGGTCATCGAGCCCGGTATCTAGGTTCGGATCGGTGCCTGCGCAACGCGCCCGACGTCAGGGCCCGCAATCGCGGCACACACCCTCGAGCGAGTCCGTCCGTTCGAAGACGCACGTCAGGCCACTTCGCATGTGGAGCCTTCGCGTGACCAGGTCGCCTCGCAGGGCTCGCCGGCCATTCCCCTCTCCTCGGCCCTGCGCACGACACTCGAACGTCGGTGCTGCAGAGATTTCGACTTGGCTGCACGGTTTATCGACAGCGGG